>JAJRCM010000086.1 GCA_028678965.1 Methanomicrobiales archaeon
CTGAGAATCGATCCCCCGCTTATAGCGAGATTGGGGATGGTAGGTGGTACATGGATCGCGTAACGGTCAAGACCGTGCCCGCTCAAATTGGCGATAGGACGAAATCCCTGAGATTCGATGGTGTGCTGGATAATAGCCCCTATCTCACCAGCTGTCACTCCTGGCTTCACAACCCTGATCGCATCCTCCAGCGCTGCCCGCGAGGCATTCACCAGCGGTCCGTGATTTCCCAGGTCAACGGTGGTGGCAACATCGGCAATGTACCCTTCGATGTGAACACCAAGGTCCAATTTAACCACGTCCCCCTCCTTAAGTCGCCGCTCATCTCCAGCCATCGCGGTATCATGGGCAGCATCCTCGTTAATAGAGAGGTTCAGAGGAAACGCAAGACCTACTCCCTCCCCATCGAGAACCTGCTGTTCGATGGATGTGACTACCTCGGCGATTGATGCTCCTGTTCGTACTTCGCGCGCACCGAGCGAAAGTACCCGGTTTGCCACCCGCCCTGCCTCACAGTAGTAGCCATACACCTCCTCCTTCATACCACCAGACGCTCCTCAAATTTAGTGAACTGCTCGAAACCTCCGTTCACTATACACCCCACATCCTCCAGTCGTACCCCTCCCTTTTCATGGTAATAGAGTCCCGGTTCAAGAGTGAACACGTTGCCAGGCTTTAACAGATCCCCACCGGGGCCTAGGACCGGCTTCTCGTGGACGTCCAGACCAATCCCATGTCCCAGGTTGTGCATGAATCCCTGAGAGTTGCTCTCATAGCCCTGGTCACTCAGGAACTGAACCACCTTCAGGTGCAGATCCGCACCTGACACGCCATCACGAATGGCGTTGGCAGTGATCTTCTTTGCCTCCTTGACCGCCCAATACATCTCCACGATATCAGGTGAAGGTTCGCCATGGCAGACCGTGCGGGTCATATCGGCATAATACCCCGTCGCTTCGTCCTGAGGAAAGAGATCAATGATAATTGGTTCGTGGGGGAGAAGGGGACCCGCACCGGTATGGTGGGGAAGTGCACTATCCGTTCCGCAGGAAACGATAGTATCTCTCGCCGTGCATCCCTGTTCAATGAGACGGGTATGGATTGCCACCTTGACTCGCTCTGAGGTGAGTGAGTGTCCATCAAGGATCAGGATCCCCTGTGACGGACGCGATCGCTCGATGAGTCCGATAGCGATGGCCATTGCTGCTTCAGCAGCATTCTGGACCTTTCGGATCTGCGCTATCTCCCAAGAGGATTTCACCGCCCTCATTCCCTGGACTGCATCCCTGTCTACCGTTACCTGGCAGAATGCTTCCAGTTCACGGGCAAGACCAAGGGGGAAATTTGCAGGTACCACCACCTCACCGCCAGAGAGGGAGGCAATCATTCGGGCAGTAGCTCTGGGCCGGTTATTGGGATCCTCCTTCAAGTACTCAAAGAAACCCGCCTCATTGCGGCTGATTACCTGGGCAATTGATTCCCGCTGTGCACGTTCATATTCCATGGAAGAGACGACGATAGCTCCCGGTGCACCCTTTTTTTTAATGAAGATAATCGGATCTGAGACCCTGAACTGCGTCAGGTACCGGATGTCGCCATCCAAGGACGACCCGACAGCAACATACGCGGTGGCATGGTGCCCTTCCAGCACCTCATCGAGTGGATCCATCGCAGACAATGTTGATCCTGAAGGGAGAAGTAATTTTATACGGGGGCTAAGTACAGATGATGGACGACGCTACCCAAAAAATTTTCAAGATCAAGTTCACCAAGCTTGTCATCCTGCTCAATGTGGATGTCCTGCTGTTTACCTGTGGTATCTTCTCCATTTTTTTTCTGCCCTACCAGTTCCGTTTGTATGCTGCCCTTATCTCCTTCCTACTAGCCCTGGTTCTGGGAATGCATATCCTGCGCAGTTACCGCGAGACCAAGCGGTGGCTTGAGAAACAAACCTCAACAGATTAAAGTAGTCATACCATGAATGATTCTTCGAATATGCTGGAAAGGGTGAAAGCTGAGGTAGCCCTGATGGAACGCCACCTCGATGTATTGAGGGCGGTGATGATCCACCAGCCAATCGGGATCATGCGGCTCGCAGAACAGATGGATCTTCCCTATCACCGCATCAGATACTCACTCCGAATCCTTGAACAGATGGGCTACCTCAGAGCATCACCGGAAGGAGCCGTTATACTTGACAGAGCGTACCAGCTTGTGGAGTCGCTGGATGAGGAGCTGGAGGGAATACTCAGAGAGCTCCAGAGAATACAGAGGAAAAATTCCCACAATGTTTAATAATTCTAGCAATGAAGGTATTAGGGCGCAACGGTGTGCCGCCATAACTCAGTTGGTAGAGTGGCTGGCTGTTAACCAGCATGTCACAGGTTCGAGTCCTGTTGGCGGCGCTCTTCTTTTGGGCCCGTAGCTTAGTCTGGTGAGAGCGCCCGGCTCATAACCGGGCGGTCCTGAGTTCAAATCTCAGCGGGCCCACCTCACAAACATCTTAATATGCTGCCCCTTGCCATTTAGTTCTCTTGATGAACCTTCGTATAGAGGTAATCTCCCCTCCCAAACATCATACTCGATTAAAATAACCATTTCTCTTTTCGCCGATATCTTCAGGGCTACGTCATTTCACAAGATATCTATTACCCAGAATCCATAGTCAGGATCATGAAGTGCCCGGTCTGCGGGGAAGATTGTGTGGAGAGTGCTCACGAGATTATCAATCAACTGCCCTCTATATTTGCCCCCTGCCCGAAGTGTTCCGCTCGCACCTTGGACAAATCTGCGCCTCTGAAGGAGCAATCGTTCCGGGAGCCCTGCGCCTGCGGAAAGCGGTATATCGATGAAACATTTGCCCATATATACACCATCTTTGTTGAGGAGGGGATTCTCTCGTCCTCAAGCCCCCTGAAGGACGTGGGGTATCCCCTCACCCACCCTGGCTTTGCTATGGCCACGGCACCATACCTCAAGAAAGATACCCTGGTATTGCTTTCTCCGGTAGTGTCTTCAACCGCGGCTGAACGTGTGGTGACAGAAGTTCCGGAGATAAAGGGTGTGGTGAAATGCGGGAGATTTGTTCCGGGGGCGTTGGATGTTGATCTGGCGAAAGAGCCCCAGACCTACGAGCTCCTCGCGGGGTGCGATGTCCGGGCGGATGTGTTTTACACCCAGACACACCCGGTTGTTACCTACAAGCAGCAGTCACGTCTCCATATCGAGTTCCCGCGTGGCTACGATCCGAAAATTGTATCTGTTGGTGCGCACATCAAACACCTCCTGCCGCGGATATTTGTTGATGCTTGCTGCGGGGCTGGTACACTGGGGATACTGGGGGGGATGTTGGGGGTTCCCCGCGTATTCCTGAACGATGCGTGGTATGCAGCCGCTTTCTGGGCAGGATTCAATCTCAAAGTGAACAGCGAATTCCTTCTCGTTGGTTCAGTTCATATACTCAAAGAGTATCAGGATATGGAGAATCAGCCGGTCCGAAAGGAACCGGAACTGATCGCTGAAGCTCATGGAGATCAGCATATCGAGGTGTACCATGGTGATTTCCGGCGACTGAGCCAGGTTCTGCCCAGAGAAAGGGGGATCCTCACCGTCATTGATCTCTTTGAGAAGGGGAATTCCGAATTCAACAAGAAACTTGAGCAGGAATGGAGAGGTCAGGTAGGCGGGGATGTTTTTATTCCATAGGACGTACAGTATATGAGTGGGGACTAGCCCGGGTGGTTCGACGTCACCTGTTACCCGAAACCGCCGGTATGCGGGGGGCGAAGTCTGAGGACGGCTCGTGCGGTCTGCGGGAGTCTGGGGCATCCTGACGTCGATACCTCGTCCTGTGAGGCCGGTGGACAGGGATCAAGGCTCCGGAGGGAGCGGCGACCTGTTGTTGCGGATACCGGTTCAGGCCCGGAAGGGAGCAGACTCACCGTGAACATCCGGCGCCCACAGGGTAGCGGGGTGGAGGAGGGGTGTGTCAGCGAACGTTGATACGTGGTTCCAACCAAGGACGTGTCCCCATCAGACGATATTCTATGGCGAAAGTCACCATTCTTGGCGCAACCGGCCGGCTCGGTCCTTTTGCAGCTCATACGATATCACATATCCCTTATGTGAGCGAGCTCGTGCTTATCGGTCGCCAGGGTCGTGAAGATTTTCTCGATGGCCTCGTGCGGGATCTTGCTGACTCCTTTGCTGCACGGGGTTCTGACACTTCCATCTCATCGAGCACCGACCTGGAAGATGCGGCGAAGTCTTCTGTCGTAATCTGCACTGCGGGAGTCGCGCGACAGCCAGGGCAGGATCGGCTCGATTTGGCCATGCAGAATGCTAGAATTGTTGCTCCTCTGTGCGAGCAGATCGGCGAAATTGCCCCGAATACGACGCTCTTTATAGTAACAAATCCTGTGGATGTCATGACCACTGTCGCTCTCCACTATTCGCGATTGAATCCCGAGCGGGTATTCGGTATGGGAACTCACCTGGACTCAATGCGGTTGAAGGCACTCATTGCCGATAAGCTCAATGTTCACCCGAGTGAGGTTCATACGAGAATCATTGGAGAACACGGCGAAAGTATGGTGCCTCTCTGGTCTGCCACTACCATCGGTGGGATACGCATCAGCAACCTGCCGTCCTATTCACGCCTCAACCTTGAGCGGATGGTCGAGATGGTGAAAACCAGTGGAGAGGTGATTATCAAGAAGAAAGGGTCCACCATCTATGGACCGGGTGAAGCCATCGCCACACTGGTGCGGACAATCCTGGGGAATGAAAACCGGATTCTCACTGTTTCAAGCTATATCCGAAGCGAGGTGCATGACATCAGGGACGTGTGCATCGGTGTTCCCGCGAGAATGAACCGGAGTGGAGTCTTTCCAGTCCCTATAAAGCTGGAAGAAGACGAAGTACGGGCTTTCAGGGAGTCTGCCGAAAAGATCAGGGCTTTTACTCAGGAAGTAATGGAAAAATTGAGAGAATAACGATTTTAAATCATCCGATTAAGATCGATAGTTTCGACACTAGCAACACCCTGTATTGAACCTATTGCTTTTTCCAGGGGTTCAGTGCCCCCCTCATCGTCGCCGACAATTGCCGCGATTTTGAGTGCTTTCAATCCGAATGCGATTGGTTCCTCTCTAATATCCTGGATCGCTGTCACGTTCTTTTTCAGATCTTTTTTCAATCGGTTCAGATCTATATCGACTGACTCAGGCATCACGCGGAGAATGGCAACGACGGATCCCATTGTTACGGCCCCCTGAACCCACACTTGGTACAGACATACGGGACGCTCTGGTGCCTGCATCGTACGCATCGGCACAGAATTGCGCCGCATTCCGGACATCCAAATTCTGCTGCTCCCCTCTCAGCGATTGGGGCACCGCAGGATGTACATTTCCCAAATTCCATGAAATAACTCCTTCAGGTACCCTACTACATAGTCGCAGGAACAATTAAAATCTTGTATCTACCCTAGTAGCCGTGACTTGCAGACCGCGCAGGAACGCACTGAGGCGAGTGGGATCGCTTGCGTTGAGAATAGTACATGGGATCCGATGGGATAAAACAAAAGGGAGAAAGTGCGGATCCACCTCATCACAGATGACCGGTTCACGGAGGAGTGGGATAATATTTCCATGACTGCAGATACCATCGACAGATTTCAGGACAGCAAGCTCTGCCCCCATCTCTGATGCAATCCATGCGGCGATGGTGTCGGAGCTCACCTCCCAGGTATGAGGTAGGGGATCTTTCTCTCTCATGAGACAATAGGGGAGCAGGACCTGGTGTCTCTTCTGGAGGATGAGGGAATTGCAGGGCTCCAACCCCAGAGATGCGATATACCAGCCGAACTGGTCCATCGCGGCAATTGCCATCCAGTGTGCCGTATCATCTGGAAGATTATAGCTCCTCACCATATCGGCAAAAGGCCCGCCCCCTGGAACCACCAGAATAGGCCGGTGAGATTCCTGGATCACCGTGATTATCTCCTTTGCCTGACCGATGAGGCTTCCTCCCATCTTCACCACCAGCAGAGGATCCATCCACCAGAAGATATTCCGTCATGTTATAAAGTTACACCATGCATAGTGTGCAGGTATGAAGTGGCTCCTGCCGTTCGTTGTCTTCTCCATTCTGATCATGCCTTCTCTCGCTTTCCAGGTCGTTGAGTTCTGCCCGGATACCTACCTTACGGGGGATACGGATGAGTACCTGATACTAGAAGGGGCCGGTGGACTTGAGGGGCTAACCATATCCGATGGAGAAGGTGGCTTCCGGTTCCCTACCGATGCCCAATCCACGGGGGTGGTAACCGTTGCCAAAGAGGGGCGAGCCTTTGAGACGGTGTATGGGAAGCCTCCTGATTTCGAGATACTTGATACCTCTCCCGCTATCGAAAATGTGATCCGCGGGGGAAATTTTTTAATGGGAAACAGCGGGGATGAGATTCTCGTTTATCTCAATGGTGATTTAATCCAGCGCATTACCTGGCCCGGTGATGTAAAAAACCGTGAAGGCCAGGTTCACTTTCTTGAAGGGGAGACCTGGGATCCCCGCCCTCTTTTCATCGGACAGTCCCGGTTTCCACCGCTCACCGTGGATAACGTCAGCCTGATGGCATTCGTTTCTCCCGATGGTTCTTACCAGGCATTCCGGGATATCATCGGGGGTGCCCAGGAAACGATCCTTGTCAATGTGTACGAGTTTACCAGCCCTTCCCTTGCTGAGATCCTAGAGAAGGCACAGAGAAACGGAGCACAGGTGACTGTCCTTCTAGAGGGAGGTCCGGTGGGTGGTATACCTGCTGAAGAATACTGTGTGGCTGAGCGGTTGAGGGGATTCGGAATTCCCCTCTTCCAGATGAGGACGGAGGGGGAGTTCCATGCGAAATACCGCTATAATCATGCCAAATATATAGTCGTTGATGACCAAGAGGTGCTCCTCACCAGTGAAAACTTCAACGATAATGGATTCCCTGCTCAGAACGCCCGAGGGAACCGCGGATGGGGAGTGATCGTTAGGAGCACGGAACTTGCAGCATATTTCACCCGGGTCTTTACCTGGGATATATCAGGCGGCGATGTGACCCCCTTTCCTGACGGTAAAGGCACCTGTGATACCTCAAGCACTGCACCGTATTCCCCGGAATCGGTCCCTATCTGGTTTGAGGGTGCCTCAGTCACCGTGATTCTCGCTCCGGATTCGAGCAGTCAGATCCTTTCACTGCTGCGAGGAGCAGAGAAGAGTATCGATATCGAGCAGGCATATATAAAGAATTACTCAGAGGGCCCCAACCCGTTTGTCGAAGAAGCGATCGACGCCGCGCGACGGGGAGTAACCGTCCGTGTGCTCCTCGACTCCTACTGGTTCAATGTCAATGAACCGCAGGACAATGATGAGATGGTAGCGTATCTCCAGGGGATTGCGAAAGAAGAGGGACTACCCCTCGATGCCCGTTGTGCCGATCTCGATGCCAATAATCTGGAAAAGATCCACAATAAAGGAGTGATAGTGGACGGGGAGAGAGTCCTCGTATCCAGTATCAACTGGAACGAGAATTCACCGAACTATAACCGAGAGGCGGGTTTGATCATCGAACATGAAGGAGTGGGAGCGTACTTTCTCTCTTCGTTCAATGATGACTGGGATGCCTCCACTGACACAATGACCGGGCAGAACAACAGGGCACGGATTGTCCTGGCAATCAGTGTGATTATCGCTCTGGCACTCCTGTATCTCGTAATTCATAGAAAATACCAAAAGAGATAAAGAACAGGGATTCAATCAGGCTGATGCTGCCATCACTGCCCTTCGTAGGTAGATGATCTGGCGGGCATCCTGAAAATTGAACTTTTCTGCAATCATACCGTTGTCTTTCAGTTTCTTAAGTGCATACCGAACCGTTCTCGGAGGGAGTCCGCTCTGCGCAACCAGCTCTTTGTAGGTGAGCCCGATTCCCTCCTTAAAGAGAGTCAGGAGAGCCCGCGAGGATGGCGGGAGATGTAAGGGTTGCATGTATTATAGTTAACACTGTTAACATATCAATCTGTCGGCTCTATTCAGAGGTTTTAGGTTGGTATTGTCTGATTCCTATCTTGAATGGGGGTGATGGGGGGAGGGGGTTTCGGAACGAAACTGGAATTTTTCAGC
>JAJRCM010000087.1 GCA_028678965.1 Methanomicrobiales archaeon
GGAGATCCTGAAACCGGGTCAAAGATCACTGCAACCTCATCGTCAGATTCCACGACTCCCTGCCGGTACATGTGATAAATAACCCCGATACCCTCCATACCAAGCGTGTCAAGTTCCGCGCTGCGCAGCGCTCCCATGCTCGAAGCACCGATGACCCGCACCCCTCGTTCAAGGGCGCTGAGGATCTCCCGGTGACCGACTGCACATTCCTGGAAAAATACCCCATCGATCAGGCAGATAATCTCTGCTCCATCGTCCACCGCCCGCGTCATATCTCCCCTCGCTGCGGGGGGACGGAAGGTGGCATCCACAATGCGCCGGGCTTCGTCAAGCGGGAGTGATGGGCCGAGAAAAACGATGATCTTGGGCATGTCTGCACCGTTCTCCCCTGCGGTCAGGGTCAATCGCATATATCTCCAGGCCAGGAACGATTACCCTGACCACAGGAATATCGATCTCTGGTCTGGTCAGATCCACCGCAATGACCTGCTCAATGCCCCGTGCATGAAGGGTACGGAGGATGAGAGTGATATCATCCAGGAAGTCCGGGGTATCGCAAGAATGGATCTCATTGAACTCAACAGAATTTTTCGCCTCAAACCAGTGCCGGTTTATTCTTTTTGTCCTTTCATATCCCATTTTTTTGCGGAACTCAGCGACGGTTGTATCCTCCCGTGCACCGTGAATCTGGGTGAGCCTGCTCTGGGCAACTTCACTTAGTGCCCGAATAGCAGCGATGGTCGCATTGGTATGGGTACCCATACCGATAGTGAGGAGAGCGGGATCCTTCAGCATGACATCATCCGCCACCGCTGCGATAGTGGGGATACCAATGTCGCTTGTGATGTCCCGCAACTGAATGTCGATACCATTGCTTGTGAACCGGTTCGCCATCTCTCCTACCATCGTATCATCAGTGAGGACAATACGTGGGCCGGCATCCTTTAATGTCTCCACGAGGGACCACGCATCCCGTTCAATCACTTCAGCGAGAGCATGAAATACTGCCTCCTCTAGCGTGTTCCCCGAGGCAAGCCCATTGGTGCTTGTCCTGAACAGGGGCGGAACAAATTTGGGAAGAGGATGGTACACGGCATGAGCTGGCACGAAGATCGGCTGGTTGCTTACCAGGTCATGTCCTTCCACCCACATGAGAGGCGCTTCCGGGTCTGAACCCAGGGGAAGGATCAGATCAGCAGGATTGAGGGTGAGACCTTCCATCCCCATCTCACGGTAGGTCCGTATCACTGGGTCAGTAAACTGGTATTCGCCTGAGTACCGTTCAATCCCCTCCATCATCGCTGAGACCCTCGCTGCAAGGGGGGTGGCACCTTTCCCATTGTAAACCGTAATAGCACCAGCTTTCGCGGTCGGGCGTATGCAGGAGAAAACCGGAATCCCCACCCGATCAAGCTGGGTGATGTCGGCGACTCTGGTAATGCCGGCAGCAGGGAGCCGGCTCTCCGCTTTCAGGAGTGTCTCGTCAAGGGAGACTGCTCGCTGGGTCTCTTTACTGTACAGCTTCTTGCAGGAACGGAGTTTCATGTACTCACCGAAGCCTTCAGGCGTCATCGAGCCAGAATGGGAGGGATCATTCTCCATAGTGGTTGACCTGCCACTGCATAAATCTCCCCTGATAGAGAGCACGGAGGGGAAAGCATTTGTATCCTCCGCATACAGCTGTCACTCGCATGTACCGTACTACCTTCACCGTCACCACCCATGGTGAGGGTGATATC
This sequence comes from Methanomicrobiales archaeon, assembly GCA_028678965.1. Lineage (GTDB taxonomy): Archaea > Halobacteriota > Methanomicrobia > Methanomicrobiales > JACTUA01 > JAJRCM01. The sequence continues at coordinate 1,740 of JAJRCM010000087.1, forward strand.
TGTAATATCACCTCTCACGTGCAGCGAGCTGTCCATGAAAGTGGCATTGATAATGGCATCGTTCACCTTTTTGTGACTCACTCGACCGCGGCGCTCACCACCATTGAGTATGAGGAGGGTGTGCTCGCCGACCTGCAGCGGGCACTCTCCGTTCTGGCTCCGAACGATATCCCCTACGCACATGACCGTGCGTGGGGGGACGGCAATGGCCGGTCGCATGTCAAAGCAGCCCTTGTGGGGCCCTCACTCACCATTCCTGTCTCCAATGGTATGCCCGTCTGTGGTACCTGGCAGCAGGTGGTCCTTCTGGAACTCGATGTCCGGAAAGGAAGGACGAGAAGCATCATCTGCACGGTGGCAGGATAAAAAAAAAGTGGACTCAATCCAGAGGAACAGTTTCCAGCTGGGAGACCAGCTCCCATATTTTGGTACGGGCGTGTACCGGCATATTGGGGTCATTGCTTATCTCATCGATAAGGGAGATCGCGGTAGCCGCGCGAAACCCGATACTTTTTGCCCCATTCATCAATACACCCCTCGTCTCATCGGCCACACGGCGGATATTGCGGGGAATGGAGGGATCCTCCATGATCTGCTGCAGCATCTGGATGCAATACTGGACTGTCTGCTCAGGCGTGGGCACGAAATCACCTTCCTATTATTAATCATGTGAAGCCATATATAAGTTCACAGAGAGAGTGGCCTCGATATGGCAGAGAGAGCACCGGACGTGATCATGGCGGAGTATCTCCTGAACGGAGGTAAAATGCTGGCAAAAACGTGCCAGGTGTGCGGAGCACCGCTCTTTGAATACAAAGGAGAGACGAAGTGTGTGGTCTGCGAGGAGAGGAAAAAGAGCCCGCAGGCTTCCAGTGATTTAACGGAGGTTCAGAAGACGATGCAGAAGGAGATGGAGATCCAGCCGGTTAGGGGAGCAGTTAGTGACCGTATACAGGAGGAGCTGACCATCACCATCCTCACTCTCTGCCAGCGAGTCAGAGAGGAGCCCGAGCCGGAGCGTTGCCTGGCGCTGGTGGAATGCCTGAGTACCAGCATTGAGGCTCTCCAGCGGATCCGTCACCCGTAAGGGTGCCGCAGTAGCTCCCATATTCCTTCTGCAGTTTTTTCTCCAATACCATGGATAGATACGAGGTCTTCACGTTCAGCATTGATCAGATCCCGAATGGTACCGAAATGTTCGAGAAGCAACCGTGCATGCTTCAGACCGACCCCGGGGAGAGAAGCAATGAGATATTCCTGCTGCTCCTTTAGAGACCGATAACTCTTGTGGGGATGGAGTTTCCCTTCCTGGGGCTGGTCAGCTGCCCGTCGTGCCAGTACAAGGAGCATATGGGCAGTCTCACCTGCATCCTTCGTGAAGAGCACAGGTATCCCCATATCCACCGCAATGGCAGCCAGTGTCCCCCGTACTGCATTGGGGTGGATATCCCTGATGGTGAAGAGATCGCCCCCTTCAATGATCATCACCGGACGAGGTGCTGCCGCGGCAAGCATGGTCAGCTGACCAAAGAGATTACGATCGACCAGGGTATTCATGAAGTCCACGGTGGTTTTTCTCTCAACCAGGATGCGATCCCCAATAGCATAATCTCCCTGTTCGAGCCGCTGAAGGGTAATACGGGCCCCCAGTTCAGAGAGTACCTCTACTACTTGGGAGGAGGATTCGCGATCATCAACCGTGATGGCGGGGCCATCCTGCAGGAATGCTGAAATTTTCATTTGTCCTGTGACAGCCGGTTCCGCAGGTGCAGGGCGATCCCCCATACTCCTGATCTCGGAGAGCATCGCCCGCTCCTTTGTCTGGCTGACATAGCGATACGCCTCATCGGAGGTCCCCTTGGTAACAAGAACAATGATTCTTCCCCTTCCGGTGCGCCCTGTCCTCCCTTTCCGCTGGATACTTCGTATCTCGGAAGGTACCGCTTCATAGAAAATAACGAGATCGGTCGATGGAACGTCCAGCCCTTCCTCGCCAACTGATGTAGCAATAAGGACTTTCAGCTCACCTGCCCGAAAGCGGTTGAGTATCTCCAGCTGTTTTTTCTGGGAGAATCCCCGGTCTGCATCGCGTGTTGCCTGCCCAATAAACCGTTCTGCAGGGATCCCCTCCGCCCGAAGGGCATCAGACAGGAGCTGTACCGTATCCCGATAGGAGGCAAAGATGATGCTCCGGCTCTCAGGGGATGAGACGAGCTGCGCCTTTATCAGCGAGATAGCGATACCCAGCTTGGGATGGCGCTCTTCCTGCCATTCCTTTGAGGCGAGATACAGGTGACGGAACTGCGGGTCACGGGCAAGCCTCACACTGGCCTTCGATCCGCCAGGTGCGTTTCCCTCGTGAGCCAGTTTCTCCAGATATCGTTTCAGCGCTTCACTCCCCTGCGATTCGACAAGCGCGATAGCATGCCGGATCTTCATGATCTCAGCATGGATTGAGGCTGCCCCGTATGCACTCCGATCTCGGTTCCTGATTCGCTCCTGTATCTGCATCTGGATTCCATTGAGGGCTTTCATGGTGAGGTGCTGTCGTTTGGGGACGGTGAAATGCAGCTTCGCCAGTGCCTGCAGGCGTATTTCCACCAGGCGTTGTAATACGTCAAGAGCCTGGCCGAGCGAATCAGGAAGGTCTATGGTGATGAATTGCAGGTCCCGCTCGTGAATATAGGGTCTGACATCGGGGTCGCTCTCTACCCTGGTCTCGACAATCTCGATCCCCAGGTTATGGCATACCTCATCTACACGAGCCCGATCACCTCCCGGTGAAGCAGTCATAGCGAGGATAAGGGGTCGTCGCGCAGTTGTTAAGTACCGCCGGGCAAGATAGACATAGGCATAGTTCCCCACCGCACGGTGGCATTCATCGACAATAAGGAGAGATACTTCTTCCAGGCCGTAGCGTCCTGCGATCACATCATTTTTTATTACCTGGGGGGTGGCGAAAATGACCTGTGCTTCCACCCACCCTGCCGTGCGATCTTCAATGGGAGTCTCGCCGGTGAACATGACCATAGAGGGAGTATTGACTGCTGGAGCCTCCCCTGGCACGAGGAACTGGGTAAAAAACCGGAGATGCTGTTCCACCAGGGGTTTGGTAGGAGCAAGGACGAGCACCTTGCCACCCTCGTTTTTAAGCCGTGATGCGACGACGAGAAGTGCGATTGCTGTCTTTCCCAGCCCGGTAGGGAGAACCACCATGGTATTCCCGTCGAGAGCCCGCATCGCGATCGCCAGCTGGTATTCCCGCTCTTCCAGCGCCTCGCAGCGGATGAGGGAGTGGGTGATGAACTTCATACGTTCAACTGACTGAAGGTCAGTGTACCCCTGATGAGGGATCTCAGGATCTCGGGCACTTTCTCTATCGGAACCCGCACCTGTGCCATGCTGTCACGTTCACGGATGGTGACCGTGCCATCATCCTTGGTCTCGTAATCGATGGTGATGGCATAGGGTGTTCCGACCTCATCCTGCCGCCTGTACCGACGACCTATGGCTCCATTATCATCGTACTCTGCTACCATGTTTTCGGCAGCGAGGGAGTCAACCAGGGTATGTGCAAACTCGTCAAGACCATCTCGGGGCATGAGGGGAAACACAGCTACCTGTACCGGAGCGACCCATGGTGGGAACCGGAGGACCCGGCGGAGCTCCCCTTCCACTTCCTCTTCTGTATATGAGTGTTCCAGCACCGCATAGATCATACGGTCGATCCCATAGGAGGGTTCGATCACATGGGGGACAACCTCTTCTCCCCTGACTTCCACCGTCTCATCCTTCACTTCATAGAGCTCCGGCGGCACGTGGATCAACTCATTCTCCAGGGTTATCTCCATCCCTTGATCACCCGGTATACCATGCTCGATCGCTTCGGCCACCTTCTTTGCACGGTTCCTGAACCGGGGGCCAAGACGGCCCATATTGGGGATAATACGGCGCCGCTGTACCACGAGGGGTGTCTCGTACGGGATGTATGCGGTAAACGACAGGCCACTGTGAGCAGCATGTGCTTTCAGGTCGTAATCGGTTCGGTCAGCAATCCCCACCACCTCTACCCAGCCAAACCGCGGGGAATGGAATTCGGCATCCCAGCAGTCGGCCGCATAGTGGGCACGCTCATCCATCATGTGCTGACGGAAGCGTATCTTGGCGGGGTCGACCCCGATGGTCACCAAGATGTCATGAGTTAGGGCAATATAATACGCCACGTACTCGCTGGCGATAATCCCCGCACGGACCGCGTCGCCCATAGGGATCAATTCCGGTTCCTGACCCTGCTGCTGGTGCAGGCATGAGAGGAGCGGAACGCGATACCCCCGGTACCGTGCGAAGGAGGGATGGTTCTTCTCCCCGGGGTGGACAAAGATCTCTGCTTCCGCCTGAGTGAACTCCCGGAGACGGATCATGCCCTGCCGCGGTGAGATCTCATTCCGAAAGGCTTTTCCGATCTGAACAGCACCAAATGGTAGTTTATCCCGGTAGAATCGGAGAAGCCTCCCAAAATCGGTGAACATCCCCTGGGCTGTTTCCGGGCGCAGGTACCCTTTCCGCTGGGACCCCGGTCCGATACTCGTCTGGAACATCAGGTTGAAATCGAAGACCGCGACAGGACCAAGTTTTGTCCCACACGACGTGCAGGGGACGTGGCGCAGTACCTCTGCGATGGCGTCATGGGATCCTCCTCCTGGCCATTTCCCTCCTGCAGCAGCAACCACATGGTCTGCCCGTAAATACTCACCGCAGTGAGGGCACTGGCACATTATATCGCTGAACCCCTTCACGTGTCCTGAAGCCACGAAAATGGGTTCAATTCCGATGGTGGGGCACTCAATCTCATAGTATCCTTCCCGCACCACATAAAAATCCCGCCAGATATTCTCTATTTTCCGTTTCATCATGGCCCCGAGAGGACCGTAGTCCACAAACCCTGCGACAGAACCGTAACATTCTGCAGCAGGCCAGATGAAACCTCGGCGTTTCGCGAGTTCCATGACATTCTCATAGATATCGGTCATCACAACCACAATGTGGTACGTACGTGAGATGATAAGAGATAAAACACCTCGTGTGACTCGTTCATTCACTGTGCCAACCGATTTGAGAGGGATAATCAACGACGGAACTGATAAAAATCCCGTGTTTTACATTCGTTCCCGTCCATTTCTTCCATATCGTTACTATTAAATACAATAAGAAGGATTTTATTCCGTATTTAGTGTGAGATAGTAATGCAGACCAACACCAGAAAGCAGCAACTCTTCGAGCTCTTCATCAACATCACTAACAAAACGAAAATTGTTGAGCCAATGAAGAAAATACATGGATCTCTCCGAGATAAAGACGCCATCGAACGTGAGATTGCCCTTATCATGCGGGAGATTCTGGACCATGGGCTATTCAAGACAAAGCTCACACCGCGGCAACTTGCCCACCTCGTGATACTTTTTCATGAAGGAAAAAACGACACTGAGATTGCCCGCTCACTAGGAGATGAAAAGCTCTCCAAGACCGTGGCCCGCGCCCGGGTGAGGCTGAAGCTATTTCGTGAGCTGGACTTCAATATGCCCTTTGATCGAGAGCGGATGGAATACCTGGTGAATTCAGGCAAGACTATGAAAGAGGTGAGCGAGGAGCTGGGGATCAGTCCCTCAACCCTGCGGGAGTATCGCCACATTGTCGAACAGGAAAATGACGCTACCATTGACGATTACCTTGACCGGATAATAGGGGTGATGGAGGATCGGGATCTTACCGAACAGATGACCCGAGGTCTCACTGATGATGGGCTTTCTGAAGCTATCGATATCACCGAGGCTGACCTGGCTGATATGATGCAATGAATAAACCGCAACTTTTTTTCCATCACGACCCCGTGACTTCTCTATGAGACTTACCTGGTTGGGACATTCCTGCGTACTGCTGGAGGGGACGCACACGGTGATATTCGATCCCTTCACCCCCTCCCTTCCCATTCCACGATCCCCTGATATTATTGCCCTGACCCATGGGCACGGGGATCACATTGGAGAGACAGTGCACCTGCACACGACGACGGTTGCTATCAATGAGACCGCAAAAGTGCTCGCTAAGGAAGGTATCGATGTTGAGGGAATGAACATCGGGGGCACTATTGAGGTCAAGGGCGTCACCTTCACCATGACGCCCGCCATCCACTCCGGTGGCCTGGAACTCGGAGGATCCATGAAGTACGGGGGTGGGGCCTGCGGGTACGTGGTAGCTATGGACGATCTGAAGGTGTATCATGCGGGGGATACTGCGATCTTTACCGATATGGAACTGATCGGTGAACTCTACTCTCCTGATGTTGCCCTCCTCCCCATCGGTGGAAGGTTCACCATGGGACCGCGGGAAGCGATGATGGCCGCCCAATTCATCGGTGCCCCGCTCGTTATTCCCATCCACTACGATACATGGCCCGCCATCCGGCAGGATCCCATATCATTCAAAAATGCAATCGAGCGCACCACTGACCTCCATGTCGCGGTGTTGAAAGCAGGAGAGTCGCTGGATTTGGATGCAGCCACCATCAGGAAGCGAGTGTGAAGCGGTTATCGGTAATAACTTCCCTCCCTTCTCTGTTTCTTTACCTGGAGAACAACAGATAGAAGCGTGCGGTTAAAAAGGATGTTCGAGGTAAGTACTACGTACTTTTTGCATTCAGAAAAAATTAAAAGTCCGTTATCACCCGGAACTGGTCGATATCCTCCTTGCTCAGCTGCTCGAGAAACTCCTCAGCAGCGTGATGAACATCCTTGCTCGCGGTTATAGCCCGGCCGACGACGAGAATGTCCGCCCCTGCCTTGAGGGCGGTCTTCACCACATCGACCTTGATACCTCCGGCTGTTGCGATGAGAATCTTCTTTCCTGCCGCCTTCCTGATGGCCTCGATATCGCCCCACCGATGGTCAGATCCCTCGGCATCGATGGCACGGTGCAACTCCACAATGTCCGGTTTGATAGTCAGTTGCTTGACCACCTTGGCGGGATCTGGCACATTAAGCATATCCACAATGGAATAGATCCCGGTCTTCTTTGCCTCATTGATTGCCTTCTCCATGGTCTCTTTCGGTGCAAGGCCGGAGATCACCACCGCATCGGCAGAGGCATCAGAGGCCATACGGGCTTCCAGATTACCGGTGTCCAGGATCTTCAGATCGGCAATGATGAATGCATTGGGGCGGAGCTTTCGGAGCTGCCCGATTACCTCCACTCCGAACTTCTTGATCATGGGTGTTCCCGCTTCGATGATCAGGTGATCATTATCGGGAAGAGACACGATAACCGAGGTGATACGGTTCATGTCCACGAGATCCATGGCCACTTGCAGGTAGGGAGGATCCCAGAGGCGCTGGACCTTGAAGCCCATGATGGGGTGGGCCTGGCGATCCTTTTCGTAAAGGAGAGTAGCCGCGTCCGGAAATTTATCGAAAGCACGCCGGATGGCGAGCTTCATCGCCCCGTAGTTGTAGCGGTAGAGCTTATTGTAGTCATTCGCAGTGGGGTGAATGAACACACTGGCGAGGATGACAAGCTGCTCAATGTCCGCGTCTTTAAAAATGCCCTCCTCCACTGAGTCCGCGACAGCCTTTGCCACCGCTGCTTGTACAGGGCCGAAAACCTGGTTGACCTGTGTTTCTTTGCGGATGGTCACCTTGGGTATCACCAAAGTCGCCGGCTTGGCGAGAAGGTTCGGTCTTACCACCGCAAGGAGGGGGGTATGACCCTTGGAGAGCTGGGAGAGGGCATTGGCGAATGCCGTCCCTGCAGGTCCGTTCTTGTCCCCGATGATCAGATCGATGTGTGCAAGCTCTGCACTATCCCCGACGAGTGCTTCTCCCACAAGATACATAGCAATTCCAGTCCGATGTAGTTATTCAACCGACCGGTTAAAAAAGATACGCGAAACGATGGGGCTGGTGAGATTTGAACTCACGATCGACGGGTCTCTCCGACATGCGTCAGTGCTCCAACGGATCATCACCTATTCAGAAGACCCATTGTTCATCATACGCAAACACCGCTGGAGCCCGTCGCCATTCCTGACTAGGCCACAGCCCCGATCACTGGCGTGGTGCCAGCAGTATGCTGACCAGTACACACTCTCCCTATCCTGATTTAAGGATTATGATATCGGTGTTTTTTCGGTATCCGATAGGCCTCTCCATCCCCCACACTGCCCCCAATGAAGTCCTGCCGAACATCATGTTGGTGATAGGACATGTCCCACGGGTGACCGGAACGATTCTGACATGGTGTGGGCGAGAGATGTTTATCCCACAGCCAAACCTGGAGGATAGGTCGCTATTCGAGGTTACCTTATGCTCGTTCCAGTGACACCATCACTTTCTTCCCCCAGCAGGGATTATCAGTGACAAAGCCATCGGCCTGTCGCTGGAGGGCCATTCGTACCTCCCGTTCGTGGTTTAGTGTCCAGGGGACAACCAGCAGGTGCTGATGGTGGGCTTCCCTCACCATCAACGGGGTGAGGAGGGAGAATTCGGGGAATATCATCTTCGCCTGGATAGTGATAGCACGTTCAATGGTCGTGGGATCGACTCTTGAAAAAATGAGGCCGCGACTGATATGGGGAAGTGCATCTTTCGCCTCCTTCAATGCCTGATCATGAAAAGAGACAATCCAGATCGTGGTATCTGTTGTTCTGGCAATGAGATCGAAGACCGGGCTATTACCTTCTGGCTCCTTCAGTTCTATCACCAGCCCGCAGCGACCCTTCGCCGCAGACAGTACCTCTTCCAGTGTGGGGACCTGTTCCCCCTTTCCGGCATCAAACATTCGTAGGGTTGCAAGGTCAAGCTCACGTACCCGCCCGATCCCGTTGGTGGTCCGATCGACAGTCGCATCATGCATGATGACCGGCACCCCGTCCCTGCTCAACCGGACATCCACCTCCACGAAAGGTGCACACTCTATCCCCTTACTCAGTGCACGGAGCGTATTCTCAGGTTCGCATCCCGCGGCACCCCTATGGCCGATGACAAACATATCCTTTTCTCAGTAATACTCCCATAAGGAGAGTGTGATAGTTCGCAGAGCACATTTCTCTTTTAAATGTCAAGACCATGCGGACGACTAATTGCGGTTTCCTTTCCCGAACGTACCACAAAAAACCTCAGGAGAATGCCCTCTGCAGGAGTTGTTCTGCAGCACGCGCAGCACCGGCAATGATGCCCGCTTCCCCCGGAACCGTTCGGTGATGCATCAGGACCTTTCCGTTGCAGATGACGGTGTTCACTGCTGACCCATTACAGGCATACACCACATTGGATTCAACGTTGTGTAGCGGGGTATTGCACGGACCGTTCCGGTCAATAAGGATGATATCTGCCGGAGCGCCCGGTGCTATCTTCCCTGGACCGAAGCCTAGAGCCCGTGCTCCATTGGAGGTGGCCAGGGTGAGCGCCTCTTTTGCCGGCAGGATCGTCCCCGAATTCCAGAAAAATTTCTGGAGGAGTGAGGCGCACTTCATGGTCTCAAACATATCGAGACTGTTATTGGAAGCGCAACCGTCAGTTCCAAGAGTCACGTTTACATTATTTTTGCGGAGTGACGGGTATGGCATGGCACGGTTCACGGCGAGCTTCATGTTGCTCTGAGGATTATGTGAGACGTGCACCCCCTTCTTCCCGAGTAGAGCGCATTCATTTTTATCGATCCAGCAACAATGAGCAGCGATGGTGCGCGGGGTGAGAATACCGCAGGAGTCAAGATAGGCAGGAGGGCGCCTCCCGAATTTCGATAGGCACTCCTGCACTTCGTGTTCCGTCTCACTTACATGGATATGGATGGCGACTCCCATCACTTCACTGAACTCCGCCAGCCAGCGGAGACCTTCATCAGAGACAGTGTAGACCGCATGCGGTCCCACCGCGGGTCGGATTCGGGGATTTTTCAACCCAAGGAGATAGTTCACCACGTCCTCTGTGGCGTGAATCTCCCGCTCCCTTCTGTCTTCGTCACCGAGATCGATGAACCCGTAGGAGAGCACCGCCTTCATTCCCGAGTCAATGACCGCCCGTGCCGCGTCCTTCATAAAAAAGTACATATCATTGAACGCGATGGTCCCGCTCTTGGTCATTTCCAGGCAGGCAAGCTTCGTGCCCCAGTATACATCGTCTCCTTTCAGATGGGCTTCCAACGGCCAGATTTTCTGTTCCAGCCATTCCTGCAGGTTCATGTCATCCGCATATCCGCGAAGGAGGGTCATGGCGGCATGGGTATGGGTATTGACAAGACCAGGAAGGGCAATCGCCCCTCGGCCATCGATCTCCAGAGTATCCTGTCCGCGAAGGGACGTTTCGGCACCCTTTCCCATGGCTTCGATGTGTCCTGCCTCGTTGATGCAGATATCAGCTACCTGCTGGTCTATCAGAACATTCCTGACCAGAAGCGGACCACGGTGGCGAAAGAGTTCCTCTCCCACCGTTTCCCCTCTCATCGCAATCCCTCCATAATACGATGAATGATCGATGCAGTCCTGTCGCAGTACCGTCGTGAAATGTCAAGAATATGCTCATAGCTAAGCACTTCCTCCGCCAGTCCATTGGCACAGTTATCGACGGTACATATGGCGGCAAAGGGGATGCCTAACTCATTCGCCAGCGTTGCCTCATTCGCGAGCGTCATCCCTACCACATCACCTAACCGGGAGAGCATCCGCACTTCAGCGACGGTTTCGATGCGTGGTCCCTGGGTCTGGATATAGATCCCCCCATACCTGGCCTCAGGAATAAGGCGGGATAGTGCAGAAGCAAGCTCGGGGGATATCTCAGGCCGGATATGCACAATCGCGTGGTCATGGATCGTGGGTATACGACCGATCGTCAGGTAGTCGGTGGGAATAAGGAGGATCCCGGGCGATATCGCTGGGGAGAGGGATCCGACGGAACCAATGGCGATAAGTCTGTCCACTCCTGCGATCGCAAGTGCTGCCAGCTGTGCCCGTACATTGATGCGGTGGGGGGGAAGCCCCCGCTGGTGGCGCAGGAGGAGGATTGCCCCATCGCTACGGTGCACATTCGCTGACCCGTATGGGGTGGCGATTGTCTCCAGTGATGCGGGAGGTAGATCAGAGAATAGAAGGCTCGTGCCACCAATGATACCGAGCATTACCGGCCCCCCGTATCAGATACTTCGAGTCCTTGAGAGATCCTCCCTGTACTCAATTCACCGCATGTTTCGTTGTTCACTTTCTCCTCTCCTCCCTGCTTTCCACCATACTCTTCATCCCGCCCTCACCGATTACCGTCTCCTCGCAAGTGTATTACAGAGTGTATGACGCCACGGCCACAAAAACCAGTCGTCCGTTCAATAGTCCGGAGAAGTAATAAGGGTCGGTGGGTGATGAGTATACATGGGACGCTTCAGGATAGTCGATGACCAGACCATCGGGGAAGGGATGTGCACTGATATCTATTTTCTGCGGACCGAAGAGATCCTTCACCGCGAGGGACTGAATCCCCAGGTGACTATGGAGGTGACGGCGACATCCCTTCCCTCATCATGGGGGGTATTCTGCGGTCTCGAAGATGTGCTCACTCTCCTTGAAGGGGTCCCGGTCTCCCTTGACGCGATGCCAGAAGGATGCCGTTTTTTCCCTAATGAACCGGTGGTGAGAATAACCGGGGGGTATGCAGATTTTGCCCGCTATGAAACCGCTATCCTCGGTTTTCTCTGTCATGCCTCTGGTATTGCCACCGCTGCTGCTCACATCACCGCCGCGGCTGCTGGAATTCCCATCTACTCCTTTGGATCCCGTCGGCAGCACCCTGCCATCGCCTCCATGGTAGAACGAGCAGCATGGATCGGGGGAGTGAGCGGGGTGAGTAATGTCTGTGCACCGGAGGGTGTTCCACGTGTGGGAACCATGCCTCACTCGTTCATCATCTGCCATTCCTCGCCAGAAAGGGCATTCCGGGCGTTCGATCAGCATGCCGGTGGAGAGGTCCCCCGCATTATGCTCTGCGATACTCACTGCGATGAGAAGCGTGAGGTACTCATCGCAGCAGCCGCGGGAGCGGAAGCGGTCCGGCTCGACACCCCGAGCTCTCGAAGGGGGGATTTGAGGGCTATCCTGGAAGAGGTGCGGTGGGAGCTTGATGCAGCTGGGTTCGAATCGGTCCAGATTGTCCTTTCCGGTGGACTGACCAGGGAGGATGTCCTGAAATACCGCGACCTTGTAGATGCCTATGGTGTTGGTGGAGCAATCGCGAATGCCCCGGTCATTGATTTTGCACTGGATATTGTGGAGATCGGTGGGCAACCGTATGCCAAACGGGGAAAACGGAGCGGGGTGAAACAGGTATATGAGCACGAGAATCTCCACCACGAGACACGCCGTGCTGAGCAAATCCCACCTAAAGGTGCCCACCCGCTCCTCCAGCCCTGGATCGAGCACGGGCGGGTGCTCGCTCGACCTGACCTCCAGGAGTCCCGGGAACGAGTGCTCCGCGCTCTCCAGTCAGATGCGGGGGGTGTTCCGGCGGAGGGGGATAAGCAATTATTATAGGTTCCACGTCCAATGTTCTAGGCACGGGCCGATGGATCGGTGATAGATCGCCACCCTGACATCTCACGATCAGACAGGTCCCCCCATCACCGCGGGCTGGTAGATCAGTGGTAGATCGCACGCTTGGCATGCGTGAGGCCGCGGGTTCAATTCCCGCCCAGTCCATTGCTTCACAGCTCTTTTTTTCCTCGAACTGCTACATTCCTATGATATGCGCCTCCATGACCTCCTCCTGCCTGAAGACCGGGTCTTCTTCGATCTCTTCCTCCAGATGGCCGTGACCCTGAAGGAAACCGCCGTTCAACTTTCAGGTATGACCTCCGACCTCTCCACCGCCCACCAGAAGTGCCATTCAATTCGCCAGCTGGAGCATGATGCGGATGGGGTAGCACGGCATATCTACGATCGTCTTGATGAATCACTCATCACACCGCTTGAACCAGAGGAGATTGCTCGGCTCACTCCCGCACTCGATGATGTGATTGACAGTATTGACTGGGTCTCGCATCAGCTGTGCAGCTATGGAATCACTGACTCCAATGAGATCCTTGTCGAATTCTCGGAGCTCATCATACGGTCCGCAGAGGAGATTGAGCGAGGGGTGACCCTGCTTAGTACCTTGAAGAATCCGGCAGAGGTGCAGGCACGGAGCATCGAGATCAACCGGTTGTGGAACCGCTCGCGGGACCTCCTCTCTCATGCTGTCCTTGACCTGTTCAAGACGAAAGATCTTCTCCTCATTATCAAGTTCAAGGATATCTATGAAAACTTGGAAGAGGTTCTTGCCAGGTGCAACAATGTCGGTCATGTGTTGAATGACATCTCCATGCATCATACATGAACCCCAGTGATTTTCTCATTCCCGGTATCCTCATCGCGCTCCTCTTCAATTTCGTGAGCGGTCTCAATGGTGCCGCAAACTCCATTGCCACCGTCATTGCCACGAGAGCCCTCTCACCGTTCCGTGCGATTACCCTCGCCGCGGCATGTAACGTGATCGGACCGTTTCTATTTACCACGGCCATCGCTCACACACTAGGATCCGGCCTCCTTCAACAGTCACAGATTACCCCGCTTCTCCTCTTCATTGCTATCATCGTCGCTGCCACGCTCGTCATCATCGCTACCCTCTCCGGGCTCCCTATCTCCTCCAGCCACGCACTCATTGGTGGGCTTATCGGAGCAGGGTTCGCAGCAGAAGGCACAGGAATCCTGATCCTCCCTGAGATGAAGACCCTGCAGGTCCTGCTCTTCACCGTGATTCTGGGGATAGGGGCAGGGAGTGTGGGGCTCGTACTTCTCACTTCTCTGATGGGTATTGAGCCGGATACCAGAGTCGCCCTGATGGGAGCCCTTTTCTGGATCTCTATCGCCATCCCATTGATGATGTTCTCCGGAATCCTCCATCTCTCTGGTATCACTGCCATTATCATCTTCATCATCATCTCCCCGGTGCTCGGTTTTATGGGTGCCTTCACCTGCGATCTCACCATCCTGTACCTCTTCCGCCGTTCAAGGATGGATATTCGACGCCGGATCTTCACTCCCCTCCAGGTGCTTGCCACTGCATTTCAAGCACTCGGGCATGGAGCTCATGATGGTCAACTGGCCGCGGGGATTATCGTTGCCTTTTTCATTTCCATGGGATTGATGACCAGTTTCTTCGTCCCACTCTGGGTAACCCTCGCCACTGCTGGAGCTATCGGGCTAGGAACCCTCTTTGGTGGATGGCGTGTCGTTGAGAGGATGGGAAAAAAGATTACACGTTTGCGCCCCTACCAGGGATTTGCCGCTTCCACATCAGCGGGACTCATCATCTCCTCACTGACCTCTGTCGGTATACCCATCTCGACCACCCACGTGATTGGTGGCACTATCGTCGGTGTGGGGGCAACCAGGGGACGAGCAGCAGTGCAGTGGGAAGCAGTCAGGATTATCATTGCTGGGTGGTTAATCACCTTACCACTCGCGTTTATTCTCTCATGGCTCCTGTATACGACAATTCAATTCCTCTGATGGAGTAATCCTAAACCGCCACATTTTTCTGGTTACCATGGTGATATTCGGTGATCTGCATGGGAATCAGGGAGTGGGTGGTACCCAGGGATAAGATTTTTTTTGATCTCTTTGAACGCCAGGCTTCGGTGGTGATGCGGGCAGCCGATGAATTGGTGAAGCTGGTGGAGGATTACCGCGATGTAAAAACCGGTGTGAAACAGATTGAGTCACTCGAACATGAGGGGGATCGTCTCGCTCATGAAATTTACGAACAATTGAACATCACCTTTATCACTCCCTTAGAACCGCACGAGATCTCCCACCTAGCATCAGCGATGGATGACATCCTCGACTACATTGACGGTACCACCCAGATGATGTACAATTACAGCATCACCGAGACCGATTCCCACATGCGGGAACTCGCGAAATTAATCCAGCTTTCTGTCTCGGAGCTCACCGAGGCAGTGCAGCACATCCGGTCCATCAAAGACCCACGAGAGATTGAGGGGCGGTGTATCGAAGTGAACCGGCTGGAAAATCTTGCCGATGACGTACTGGCCCATGCCATCATCGACCTGTTCAAAACTGATGACGCCATCACTATCATCAAACTCAAAGATGTCTACCAGTACCTGGAAGTTGCTACGGACAAATGCGAGGATGCGGCCAACGTCCTTTCTGATATTGCCATACGACATTCGTGATGCTGATTTTCGCTGGAGCCCCCCATGGTACCCTCTTCACCCATTTTTATCGGTGCCATCATCGGCGTTGCGCTCATCTTTGATTTTACCAACGGGTTCCATGACTCGGCAAACTCCATCTCCACCATTGTATCAACAAAGGTTCTGTCCCCCAAGAGGGCGGTAGTATTTGCAGCCTTTTTTAATCTTATCGCAGCATTCGGATTCGGTGTCGCTGTGGCGAGTACCATCAGCAAGATTATCAAACTGGACATTGTTGCGACCGAGAGTATTCCCGTCATCGTTCTCGGTGCTCTCCTGGGGGCGATCAGCTGGAACCTGATCACCTGGTACTTCGGACTCCCCACCTCCTCCTCCCATGCCCTCATTGGCGGGCTCATAGGAGCAGGGATCGCGGCAGCAGGGCTTCTCTGCCGTCAAGCTCGATACCATCCAGCTGGTAGCAACCTTCATGATCATCTCACCGATTATCGGTCTGTCCTGCGGATTTCTGTTCATGGCAGTGGTCCTCTGGCTCACACGAGGAGCTCACCGGACCTTGGCTGAGCAGAATTTCCGTCGCCTCCAGCTCCTCTCCGCTGCCTCTTACAGCTTCAGCCACGGGACAAACGATGCCCAGAAGACCATGGGGATCATCGTCCCTCTCCTGTTCAGTATCGGGTACTTCGGGCCTGCAGTAGATACCAATCAACTGCCGGTCCCGTTCTGGGTGATTCTCATCGCCCATGCTGCGATAGCTCTGGGCACCCTGACCGGAGGATGGCGAATCGTCAAGACCATGGGGTATCGGATCACCAACCTCCGCCCGGTTCACGGTTTCTCGGCTGAAACCGCGGGTGCTGCGACCATCATCGGTGCGTCTGTCATCGGTATCCCAGTCATCACGACACACATCATCTGCTCATCGATCATAGGTGTTGGATCAACGATGGGGTTCAGCACGGTAAAATGGGGAGTGGCACGGAGTATCCTCTGGGCATGGATCCTCACCATCCCCCTGAGCGCACTCATCGGGTACCTCTCCTTCACCCTGATAAGGATCTTTCTCTGAATCACCGGGAGGGGGAAGTGGCTGTGGAATGTCCGCTCCCTCTCTCTCTGTAATACCGGCAGTGGGCAGAGATGGGACACAGCTCACAGCGTGGTTTCCGCGCCGTGCAGCAGGCTCTTCCGTGAGCAATGAGGAGATCCGTGAGGAGTCCCCACCACTTACGGGGAAGTACCTCCATGAGATCCCGCTCAATCGTCACCGGGTTTGAACTATCGGTCAACCCGATCCTCTTCACAATCCGCTTGACGTGCGTATCGATAGCAACCCCCTCATTCTTCCCGAAGGCATGGTAGAGGACAATATTGGCGGTCTTACGTCCCACCCCTGGAAGCGTGAGCAGCATGTCCATGGTCTCTGGTACCTTGCTATTGAATTCCTCAAGGAGAAGACGTGCCGTCGCGATGATGTACAGCGCTTTCACATGGTAGAATCCCAGGCTGTGGATGATGGTCTCCACCTCATCCCCTCGGGCTCTCGCAAGTGCCACGATGTCAGGAAAACGCGCAAAGAGAGTATCGCGGATCCGGTCAACTGCCTGATCCGTGGTCTGAGCAGAGAGGATAGTGAGGATCAGGATTTCGAAGGGAGATCCCCTCCCTGTGGAGGGCCGGCTATCGAGTTGAACACGGTACCGCGCAAGGAGGAGTTTCAGTACCTTCTCCGCGGGAAGGGTATGCATTCTGATGGGGTAGGGCGGATTCGAACCGCCGTCAAAGCGTCCCAAACGCTCTAGGATGGACCAGGCTACCCTACTACCCCGCCTGTTCCCGGAGAGTTATCTGGCAAGGAAAAAAAAGTAGCGCTTCTGAACGGGATCTCAAACCGGCAGCTTTTTCGGTCGGCCCTTGCAGACCACGGTCCCGCTGAACGCTCCTTCCAGCACCGCTTCCCTGATAGCGCGGGGGTCCCGCCCATCCATCACAAACAGGGGTATGTCACTGCGTTCGATCACCTTTGCTGCCACGATGTCAAACACCGTGTTCGACCCGGCGCCCATCTGGGTCTTACGGATAACCTCCATAAGGCGTGAGGGTGTGAGGTGATTGTACCGCTCGGCACGGGGATCTTTCCGGGGATCTGCAGCGTAGATGCCATCCACCGAAGTGATATTAAGAAGGGCACACGCCCCCACGTACTCGGCAAGCACCGCCGCCACCGCATCGGTTGTCTGGCCAGCAATAGCTCCACCCATCACCACGATCTTGTTACTCTCCCCATACTCCCGCGCCTGAGCATAGGTCTCGGCAATTCTTGGATATGCTGCGGGTCCCAATGCCCCGGCAAGGAGGGCTGCATTCAAGCGGGTGACCATGATCCCGATGTCATCTGCGGCAGCTTCATCCATCCCCAGATCCCGTGCGACCTGGATATATCTCCGTGCCTCTCCGCCGCCTCCTGCCACCGTGAAGACACGGTACTTCACCGCCAGGTCTTTAAGAACGGTCGCGTAGGCGCTGAAATTATGTGAGCCGATCGAGGGCACCAGGATCGACCCACCGAGCGATACCACGATTGTCTTCATCTGTCACTGTTATGATTATCCCAGCTCCCATATAGTTCTTCATTCTTGCCGCCGTATGAGCGGGCGTTCTATGGTGATCTTCCATCAGCATGGCGAAGGCGAGAATTCCATCGGCAGGAATTATATACCGGCATCACGATTGGTTCAGATGGTGACCATGCACCCAGCCCTTCAGTACACACCTCTCGAGGAAAAGACGGTCCAATGTTCACTGTGCGCTCACCGCTGCCACATCAAGGAGGGGCACCACGGCATCTGCGGGGTGAGATTGAACCGTGACGGGACGCTCTATGCCACCACCTATGGCATGATAAGTGCGGAGGCAATCGATCCCATTGAGAAAAAACCGCTGTATCACTATATGCCGGGGACTCTGTCCTACTCGCTCGGCAGCGTGGGGTGTAATTTCCGGTGCGCGCACTGCCAGAACTGGCATATTTCCCGTGCCGGAGTCAGTGATGGACTCCTGCGGCCGCTCAGCCATGAGGAGGGGGTTCGCCGTGCCTCTGCGGAAGGCTGTACCAGCATCTCCTTCACCTACAACGAACCGACTATCTGGCATGAATATGCCCTCGACATGGGGAACCTTGCCCGGAAGGAATACCTGGGAACGGTCTATGTGACCAATGGCTATATGACCGAAGAGGCACTGAGGGAGCTCGCCCCCATGCTGGAAGCATTCAGGGTCGACCTGAAGTCCTTTTCCGATGAATTCTACCGGAAGGTATGCGGGGCGCGGCTTCAACCGGTCCTGGATGCCGCTGCGCTGGCGCGGGAGCTGGGGCTGCATATCGAAACAGTGACACTGGTTATCCCCGGGGTCAACGATTCGATGGATGAGATGGAGGGTCTTATCCGCTGGGTAGTCGACCATCTCGGTCCAGGAACTCCGATGCACTTCACCCGGTTCCACCCCGATTATCAGATGGTAGACCGTCGCCCCACTCCAGTAGAGACCCTGGAGAAGATCCACCACCGTGCACAGGAGCTGGGAGTCCGTTTCCCGTACGTAGGCAACGTTCCCGGGCACTCCCTGGAAAATACCTATTGCCCCGCATGCAAGGTGCTCCTCATCGAGCGCTCAGGCTATCTCACCCGGATTCGTGGATTGAAGGGAAAGACCTGCGGTGCCTGCGGAGAGACCATCGAGCTCGTTACTCATGAAAGAACAACCACCTGATACTGAACCACGGTTCATGGCCGATCGGATGCTCGGAACGCTCACCCGCTATCTGAGGTTCATGGGCTACGATACTGTCAGCGCCAATGACCTCCACAGGGGGAACCGCCGCGAGGATTCTCTTCTCCTGGAGAGGGCGAATCGGGAGAAGCGGGTCCTCCTCACAAGAGACCGGGAGCTGGCACGACGGGGTGGTGAGAAGGGGGCGGTCTGGATAGCAGAGGAAGGGGTTATCGAGCAGGTACGGCAGCTGATTGCACTTGGCCTCGTCATACCCCAGCTCCGGATGAACCGCTGTTCAGTCTGCAACCACCGATTACGGAGGGCACACCCTCAGGAGATTACTGCTTCATCCTATGCACCCGATAGGAGTGTCTGCACCGATTTTTACTGGTGTCCCCACTGCCATAAGCTGTACTGGATGGGATCCCATGGTTCGAATCTTTCACAACGGCTTAAGGAGCTGACCAATAGACAGGAATAATCTCTGGATATCTCCCTCCTGCAGATAGATAGGTGGTCAGCTTGCTTTTTGAAGAGCCTTTCGGGACA
>JAJRCM010000088.1 GCA_028678965.1 Methanomicrobiales archaeon
AGCTTTCCCCCTGAGATACATATGAAGGAGTACCGGCACCCCGCCATGTTCCCGGAAGAGCTTCCACGGAGGTTACTGAAACTCTTCTCCTACCGCGGGAATATTGTCCTCGATCCCTTCAATGGTGCAGGAACCACGACCCTTGGTGCCCTAAAATCAGGACGAAAATTCATCGGTATTGATGTCTCCCAGGAATACTGCCAGACGGCAATAACACGGCTCCAGGCACTGTCGGAGAAAGAAAGAGTGAGGGAAGAGAAGAAGCCTGGACCCTGGTCAGAGGTGCTGGTGTGGGAGGGGGAATGATGACCGGATCAGCAGATCGGGCAGAGTGGCGATGGAGGAAAGGATGTAATCGGGTTGTATCGTCGCATTTTTAACCCGATCCTCTCTGTATTTTCCGGTCATGACGAGAATTCCCTTCATTCCGCACCGTTTCGCGCCACCGATGTCCGAATCGAGGTCATCCCCTACCATGGCCGCCCGTTCAGGAGAGATCCCCATATCGGAGAGTGCCTGCAGGAAAAATTCAGGAGAGGGTTTTCCAACCAGGACGGCGGATCTGCCCGACGCATATTCCAGCGCCGTGACATACGGACCGGCAGAGAGCATCAGGCCATCATCACCCATCCAGTACCGGTCCTCTTCCAGGGCAATGAGATCCGCGCCGCCAAGGAGGGTTCTGAAGGCATAAGTGAGCCGGTCATAGGTAAAGTTCTCCCCTGCATCGGCAACGACCACTGCATCGGCATCGGGGCTGTCCGTAGAGATGCCTGCTGCTTCAAAATCCCTATGCACATCACCGGTTGAGACGAGGAGAACTTTTCGCTTTCCTGCCTTCCCCAAGCGTCCGGCAGCAACGACCGCGGGACTGAAGATCATGGAAGCGGGGATGGAGAATCCCAGCGTTCTAAGTCGCTGTGCGATGGATTCCCTGCTCCGCCGCGTGGAGTTAGTCACGAAGCGGAAGGGGTAGCCATGCTCCTCCAGAAATTCGAGTGTTTGCTGCGCTCCCGGTACCGCTGTCGTGCCGGTATACAGAACTCCGTCCAGATCGATAAGGAAAGCATCGACCCCGATACCGGTTACCATGGTATGCCCCCTCTGTGATAAAACCTGCAATACATGGTCAGTATCACCTGGAACATTGAGTAGCGAGGTCTAGGATCTGTAGAGGAGTGATCTGATGCCCAAAGGAGATAAAGGATGAGAAGAAGGGGATGTACTATCTCAAGATACCTTGTACGTTTCTTCGTTGTAGTCAAAGCGAACCCGATAGTAGAAAGGGAGGGTGAATCAACACGCCCCGTCGTCCGTAGAAGCAGATCTGACGGTGCCAGGACGGAGGTGCACGTATATCCATGGTAATTGGTGAAGGATCACATTCTGTGGTGCGGGATCAGGTCGGTCATGGCAACGGTACGATGCCAACTTATTAACTGCAGAACGCAGTATCTCAGGTTGTCATCTGAAGTTGTAAGGGGAGGATATGGTGATGGGAGATAGGCTGGATGAGATGACACCGGAAAGCCGATGGCGTGTTGCAGCGAAATTTTCCTGCCGGCTGCCGGTCATGTACGGGATCCTCATGCGCGATGCCGTTGGTGAGACCTTCGACCGCCGTGTCGAGGAGCTATGGTGCTATTGCGGAGAGGAGGTACTGGAGATCGCACGGGCCGCAGGCCTGAAAGTGACACCCGCAGACAGGTTATCCAGTTCCTTGCTCAAAATTTTAACCATTCTCTTCGGACCAGAGTTTCGTGGGGAGATCCTTGATCTCTCATCAGATCGGGCTGTACTACTCATGAAAAAATGTCCTTTCCTGCTGCGGTGTCTGGAGTGCGGCAGTTCAACCAGTACCGTGTTCCATCCCTGTATGGCGTTCTGTATCTCAGCGACAGAATCACTTAATAAAGATTTTTCTCTGCGGTTTGTCCGAGCGATGTGTCTTGGGGATAAAAACTGTGAGATACGGGTGGTGAAAAAGAGTCTTCTGGAGAAAGAGGAGGGAGAGAAGGAAGGGGGAGAACCATCTCATTGATGAGGTGAGTAGATATCTCTTTCTGCCTGCCTGGCAGGTGCATTGGCGATTATCGATTCTCCCATCTCGAGTTCAACGAGAGGTGCAGTTCACTTTCACTCCACGGCGGATAGGTTGTAGTCATCAGCGACGGGATACAGCTGTAATCCATGCTCCCTGAATCACCGTTCTGCACCGCTGCGCAGATAGCCGAGCAGTGGAAGAAGAACGTTGCCGGGCTTCAGGAATATCAGGTGATCCGTGATGGGAGTGTATTCCGGGCTCATCTCGCCGATTCTTTTCTCTTTCACTCAGAATATCAGAAGGCACTCCGTTTGAGGGAGGAACTCCTTGAGCGATATAAGGGTAAAGAGCTTGATGAGGTGCTACCCGGAGAGGAGGTAGAGACCTCGTGGGGAACCACCTTCGCTCTCTCTACCACGCTTCCCTGCGATCCGGTGAAGAGGGTTTCGATTGATGGGGAAGAATTGTTCTCTGACCTTACCCTGGTCAGGGGGATTGGTGCAGCGACCGCACGTCACCTTAAGGGAAGAGGATACCAGACAGTGAAAGACCTCCTCCACCATCCTCGGTTCAGGACCGGTGCTGCCCACCTCATTGAAAGAGTTCAATCTGGTGATCCCTATGCTATCCAGGAATGCATAGAGACGAGATACCCAAAATCTCACCCAAGGGTACTGGAGGTGAGCCGGTTCATCGAACCATCGAATTTTTTATTCATCGATATTGAGACGCTGGGTATCTTCTCGCGGCCCATCATTCTCCTGGGGATTGGCCGGTTGATAAAGGGGCAGACAGTTATTCAGCAACTCCTTCTGAGAGATCCTGCGGAAGAGCCAGCGGCCATTGCCGCGACCCTCTCTGCGCTGAATGAAGAGGGCAGTGCAGTGGTAACGTTTAATGGTAAAAGCTTCGACCTGCCCTATATCCGGGATCGCGCAGCGTTTTACGGAGCCTCGGTTCGAGAGAAGATCCCCCACTTCGATCTCCTCCATTTTTCCCGCCGAACGTTCAGGGGGATGTATGCCAACTACCGGCTCACCACTCTCGAACGGCATCTCTTTGGGCTAGAGCGATCAGGAGATGTTCCAAGCCAGCTGGTTCCTGAGTTCTATGAGTCGTATCTTACCAGCGGAAATCCAGGCCCCCTGATTCCCATTATCGAGCACAACCGGCAGGATGTCCTGTCGCTTATCAGGCTCTATCACCGACTCATCGGGGACGTGGCATGACCGTTACCTCGCTCCTCCAGGTACTCATGCAGGATCAGCAGTACCGCGACCGTATCGCCCATGTCGAGGTGCTCCCCGAACGGGAGGGTTCATTCGCCAGCCTCTCTCCTGAACTTCCTGAAGAACTTGCCTCATACCTCGCCGCACGCCACATTCGACTCTACTCGCACCAGTGCAGGGCTGTGGAGGCGATTCGGGAGGGGGAGAACATTCTCCTTACCACTGCCACGGCATCTGGGAAAACCCTTGGATTCATGGTGCCGGTCTTCGAACAACTGATCCAAGACCAAGATGCCACGGCGCTCTTCCTGTATCCCACCAAAGCCCTCTCCAATGACCAGTTGAAGGCGGCAAAGGAGATCGAGGCGTATACCGGTGCAGGTACCGATGCGGCTATCTATGATGGGGACACCCCGCAGGCACGGAGATCTGCGATCCGCGGGCACTCCCGCCTCATCATCACCAACCCCTACGAACTGCATCAGGTCCTTCCCTGGCACCATAAGTGGGCAGGGTTTTTTCGGCACCTGCGTATCATCGTGGTGGATGAGGCTCACCGCTACCGGGGGATCATGGGGTCCCATATTGCGCTCCTGCTCCGCAGGCTCCAGCGGTTATGCCGGTATTATGGATCGTCGCCACGGTTCATTCTCGCCAGTGCCACCCTCGCTAACCCTGAAGAGTTCGCCCGACATCTGATCGGGATGGACTTCACGGTGATTACCGGTGACGGATCCCCACGGGGGAGGAAATACTTTGTTCTGTACAATCCCTTCTTTGATGGCAACGGCAGCCGTTCAACACATCAGGAAACGAAAGGAGTATTTCTTGCCGGTCTTGACCATGGACTCCAGACACTATGCTTCACCTCCTCACGACGACTGGCTGAACTAATCGCCCGCTGGTCAAGAGAGGAATTGGAACGATCGCATCCCGGATGGGACAATGCGGTGGTGTCGTACCGCGCCGGCTACCTGCCCGA
>JAJRCM010000001.1 GCA_028678965.1 Methanomicrobiales archaeon
GGTGATCAAGGTGTATTTTGAGTATGTAATTGCTCGGGTTAGAGGCATGAAGGGGCGACTTCTCGACCCCTCAGTACTCGAGACCCTGATTCGCAAGCCGGATGTCGAATCGGTTATCGCCGTACTTGAAAATACAGCTTATAAAAAGGAGATAGAAAAGGCAAGCATCCAGTATTCCGGGATCATGTGCATCGAAGTTGCCTTAAGGAAGGATTTTACCAGTGCATTCAGGAAAATTTTCAGTCTGTTGGAGGGAGAGAACGCCGAGAAGTATGTAAAAGTTTTGCTTAACCGGTGGGATATCCAGAACATCAAAACGATCCTGCGGGGAAAGAATGCCCATATGCTACCGGCGGAGATACTGGAGTGCCTGGTTCCAGCTGGGGAACTGGACGACATCACCCTGATAGAGCTGACAAAGCAGCCCGATGTTAAGGCGGTGATTGACCTCCTTGCAACGTGGGGGATCGAATATGCAGAGCCATTGACCCGGAATTTCAAGGAATACACGGAAAAGAGGGATCTTGCCGTTCTTGAGATTGCCATAGACAAATTTCGCTATGAAAATGCCATAGATGCGGTGAAGGGGTACTCGTATAATGATCGCATCATACGGGAGATGATCGCAACAGAGATTGATGTGACCAATATACAAACTGTGCTCAAGATGATAAGGGACAAGATTGATATCAAGGAGGCACAGACATGCCTGATAAATGGCGGGAGCAAACTGGATATCGAAAGGCTGCTTGCCATGATCCGAACAGGGACGATTAAGGGAGCGATCAAGTACCTTGGCACCACACCGTACAATTTTCTCTTGAAACTTCCCGACGAAGCGTTCAGGGCAGGAAAAATTTCGGTATTTGAGAGGGAACTGGAAAAATATCTGATAGAAAGGGGGATCAGCAGGTTCTTCGGCGATCCGCTGAGTATCGCCGTTATCGTCGGGTACGTATGGGCAAAATACAACGAGATCACCAACATCAGGATCATTGCAAGATGCAAGACTGCAGATTTTTCGGAAAAGGAGATCAGGGGGGAACTGATCTATGTATAAATTCGTCGTGGTCACCGATCCGGATACGGCACCCGGGTTCAGACTGGCGGGCGTGGATGTCCTTGAGGCTCTGGATTTGGATGAGGCAAAAAAGATCATCCCCCCGCTGATCTATAAGGACGACACGGGGATCGTTGCGATAAATGAGGACTTCATGACCGTGCTTGATGAAAAGCTGCTGGAGAAAATAGAAAAGACGTACCGACCGATCATTATTCCAATTCCTTCCAAGGTAAAGGGCCTCGACAGAGCAAATTACATCGAGCGGTTGCTGCGAAGGGCGATTGGATACAACATCGTGTTAAAGAGATAGGGGTTATGATTGCTGGGATTTTATCAAGAATATCGGGCCCTGTTGTCCATGCTCATCATATGAGAGGATCGAGGATGTATGATGTGGTGAAGGTGGGTCCTGAAGAGCTGAACGGGGAGATCATACGGCTGGACGGGGATTTTGCGGTCGTCCAGGTGTATGAGGACACCTCCGGGCTGAAGATCGGTGAGGCGGTGGTGAACACGGCAACACCGCTCTCCGTTGAGCTGGGTCCCGGCTTGCTCTCCTCGATTTATGACGGCATACAGAGACCTTTACCGGTACTGATGAAAAAGAGCGGGAGTTTCATCTCCCGAGGCATCTCCGTTCCCGGGCTGGACAAGGAAAAGAAGTGGGAGTTTGTCGCAACTGCCAAAATGGGAGATCGGGTCTCCGGCGGGGACATAATCGGGACAGTGAAGGAGTTCCACATCGAGCACAGGATCATGGTCTCCCCCAATGTATCCGGAACCATAAAAGAGATCGGGAGCGGGGCGTTCACGGTCGAAGAACCCGTCTGCATTCTGGAAGATGGCACACCCGTAACGATGATGCAGAGATGGCCTGTGAGGAGGGGGAGACCCTACAGGACAAAGCAGGACCCGAAGCTTCTCCTTGTTACCGGGCAGAGAGTCTTTGACAGCATATTCCCTGTGGCAAAGGGCGGAACAGCCATGATCCCCGGAGGTTTCGGCACCGGAAAGACGGTGGCGGAACAGACCCTTGCAAAATGGTCAGATACGCAGATTGTCGTGTATATCGGGTGTGGGGAGAGGGGGAATGAAATGACCGATGTCCTCTCGGAATTTCCCGAACTCGTGGATCCCCGAACGAATAGGCCCCTGATCCAGAGGACGATTCTCATCGCAAACACCTCGAATATGCCTGTGGCGGCAAGGGAAGCCTCGATCTATACAGGAATCACCATGGCAGAGTACTACCGCGACATGGGGTACGACGTTGCCCTGATGGCAGATTCCACGTCGCGGTGGGGGGAGGCGTTGAGGGAAGTCTCCGGCAGGCTGGAGGAGATGCCCGGAGAGGAAGGGTATCCCGCCTACCTTGCGACGAGGTTGGCGGCGTTCTATGAGCGTGCCGGAAGGGTGGTCTGCCTTGGATCCGATGGGCGGGTAGGATCCATCACGGTTGTCGGTGCCGTCTCCCCGCCGGGGGGGGACTTCTCGGAGCCGATCACCCAGAACACCCTGAGGATCGCAGGAACCTTCTGGGCACTTGACACGAGTCTTGCCTATAGGAGGCATTTCCCTTCGGTAAACTGGATAAAGAGCTATTCGCTCTATCTGGGAAGCATCCAGGACTGGTTTGTAACAAGCGGGCTTGTTGACTGGAAGGAGATGCGGGACAAGACGATGTATCTTCTCCAGAAAGAGGTTGAACTGCAGGAGATCGTGCAGCTGGTGGGTCCTGATGCCCTGCCGGAGAGCGAGAAGGCAATCCTTGAGGTGACCAGAATGATCAGGGAGGACTTCCTCCAGCAGAGCGCCTATCACGAGATCGACTCCTTCTGTCCCCTTGAAAAGCAGTACTGGATGCTCAAGGTCATCCTCACGTTCTATGACCGGACCAGCGAAGCGATGGGCAGGGGGGTTGCCCTGAACAAAATCCTGAAACTTCCGTTGAAGGCAGAGATCGGAAGGATGAAGGAGCATGCGGAGGTAGAACGCATCAAGAGTATCATCGACGAGATAAATAAGAGCATGGCAACCCTGGCGGTGGAGCGATGAGTCAGGTGAGCCTGCTCACAAAAGAGTGCAAGGCGGTCAACTACGTCTCCGGACCCCTGATCTTTGTCCAGTATGTCAAGGGGGTCTCGTTCGGAGAGATCGCAAGAATTATCCTTCCAAACGGGGATGAGAGGACAGGGCAGGTCCTTGATATCTCGAAGGATCTTGCTGTCCTACAGGTCTTTGAGGGTACAAGCGGGATCGACAATGAGGACACGAGGGTCCGGTTCACAGGACAGCCCCCCATGATCGATGTCTCCATTGACATGCTTGGAAGGATCTTCAATGGAGTGGGAAAGACCAGGGATGGTGGCCCGGAGGTCATCCAGGAAGTAAGTCTGGATATCAACGGGATGCCGATCAACCCGTACGCCAGGGACAAACCCGCAGACTTCATCCAGACCGGGATGTCAGCTATCGATGCCTTAAACACCCTTGTCAGGGGTCAGAAGCTCCCGATATTCTCAGGTGCAGGTCTTCCCGCAAACAAGCTTGCCGCCCAGATCGCCCGGCAGGCAAAGGTCCTTGGAGAAGAGGAGAACTTTGCGGTGGTCTTCGTTGCAATGGGGATCACATACAAGGAAGCATCGTTCTTCATGAGCGACTTTGAAAAGACCGGTGCCCTCGAGCGGGTGGTCTTTTTCATGAACCTTGCTGATGACCCGACCATCGAGCGGATCGCAACGCCAAGGTGTGCCCTTACGGTTGCCGAATACCTTGCATTCACCCACAACTTGCAAGTCCTTGTCATTTTAACAGACATGACCAACTACTGCGAGGCATTGCGGGAAATCTCCACAGCCCGAGAAGAGGTTCCCGGAAGGAGAGGGTATCCCGGCTACATGTACACTGACCTCGCTTCAATCTACGAACGTGCCGGGAGGATAAAGGGGAAGAAGGGATCGATCACCCAGCTCCCGATCCTGACCATGCCTGACGATGATATCACCCATCCGGTGCCGGATCTCACTGGGTATATCACAGAGGGACAGATCGTGCTCTCGCGGGATCTCTACAGGAGGGGCGCTGACCCGCCAATAGATGTCCTCCCCTGCCTCTCACGGCTCATGAACCTGGGCATCGGTCCGGGAAAGACAAGAGAGGACCACAGGAACGTGGCTGACCAACTCTATGCCTCGTATGCCTACGGAAGGGACCTGCGGAGGCTGGTTGCGATCGTTGGTGAGGAGGCGCTGACCGAAATGGACAAGAAGTATCTGAAATTTGCAGATGAATTCGAGAAGAAATTCATCACGCAAGGAGAAGAGAACAGGAATCTTGAGCAGACGATGGAGATAGGCTGGGATCTCATGTCCATGCTTCCGGAGGAAGAACTGAAGAGGATAAAGGTTGAATATATCAGGAAGTATCATCCTGCGTACAGAAAGAGATGAGGCATGGAGCAGGTAAATCCCACCAGAATGGAACTCATCAAGAAAATTGCACAGATTAAGCTCGCAGAGCAGGGGAAGGATCTGCTACGGGAGAAGATGGATGTACTCATCCAGGAGTTCTTCCATATAATGGAGTCGGTTTCGAAATCGCGAGATGAGCTGGAGGTTGTTGCCGCCACGGCACAGCGCTCGCTCCTGACCGCCCTTGCCGTAGATGACCCGGTCACATTAAAGTCCGCCTCCTTTGCAACAAGAAGGGGGCTGTCACTCGACATAACGGGAAAGAACATCATGGGGATTGCGGTTCCGGTGATCGAAAAAAAGAGGGTCTCAAAGAGTGTTCTTGAGAGGGGATACAGTATCATAGGGGTGAGCGGGAGGATCGACGAGGCAGCTGAAAAGTTTGAGATGGAACTGGATCTGATCATCGAGCTTTCAGAGACCGAGACTTCCCTAAAAAGGCTCGGGGGGGAGATCCAGATGACCCGGAGAAGGGTGAACGCCCTTGAGCAGATAATGATCCCTGAATTAAAAAAACAGGCAAAATATATCAAGAGTACCATCGATGAACGTGAGCGGGAAGACCTCTTCCGGTTGAAAAAGGTGAAAAAGATTATCGAACGGAAAAAGGTTGTGGAAAAGGGACAGTGAAAGTTACCCCACCTTCTTCATAATATTTATTACTCTGCTGATGGCAACCTGCTCCGGTCTCCTTCTCTTCTCATCGCTCTTCCAATACGGATTATCTCTTCGATGTCGTTCTTTGTCAGCCGTGTAAATGCGTGCCTTCCCCAGCTCTACCTGCCAATGGTGACCCACACCTCACCAAGCATATATTCGATCGCCTCAATATCTGATGCTGAGAACAGTTTCCAGTCCTGTCTGAGATTCAGCCGTATCTATTCGATTGCACTTTCAACAGCTTTTTCTTTCTGGATCTGGAACCCCCTCCTCCCTCTCTCATCGGTAGTGACCTCAGGCATGAGGATGAGTAGGAGAACAAAGTAAAAATGATTTGCCTTATTTCACGTTACATGTATTACCTGGTCAAAAGAACGATTTCTCAGATGAATCTTTCTCTCTAGATGTATCTCCTTATTTAAAATCAGGGTCACGCACGAGCTTCTCAAAGAGGCAGTGGTAAAAAATGCGTTGCGCAGGATACCAGGTTCCCCCTTCCCGCATCAACGATTCCCTGGCCCTCCATCTTCTTGGGCGAACGAGGGAACACGCCCTGATCTTTTCGTCCTATGGTACTCTGAATTCGCCTAGATAGACCAGGTGATCTACCCATATTGCACGCAACAGCGCTGTTCTAGATTGGTTCGGATCTCCTTATTTCTTGATCTGCTGGGGCATGAAGGCTCCATCTTCCTTTGTCAGGAGTAATCTCCATCACACCCCTCTCACACGGGTGCCATGGGACGCTCATAGGATGGTGACGAGAACGATAATACGCAATCGCATAAGGTCATCACGCTCATCGTTCGGATATAGTCTGCGATAGATGATACCGGTAGAGCAATCATTCATGCGCCAGAGTTAAAAAGAACGACGGAACGAAATATTACACACATTCCAAATGATTTTTACATCCGTCTGAAGATCCTGGTCATGCCCTTCATTCCCCGGTACTAGAGAGATAAGTATGGGTGCAACTCATTGCACAAGTTCATGGGCAGCATCCGATCTCCATATCTCGATATGGTCCTGAGATAGGTGATCCATCTCTTCTATACGACAGGGGAGATGATCACCAGTACCGCCATTGATTCCTCCGGTCTCACGAGCTCCTAGGCGAGCTCCTACTATTCCTGGAGGATCGGCAAAACGAGGAGGAGTTATCTCAAAACATCGGTATCGGTAGAAACCGGGAGGCAGGTGATCACCGGGGTCAAGATCTCTCGGAGCTTCCCGCATGACAGCGTTCATGCGAGGACACTCTTGAGACAGTGCCACCGGACAAGACGATCAGGTACCTATGTCATGGAAAAGGGGTATGATGCGGAGGAGCTTCATCGCTTGATCCGGGAGACTCTCGGTGATGACTCCGTTATATTGTTGAGGAATCGGAAGCGGAAACGGGTCAACGGGAGGTACCGAAAGTTGCTCTCGATGGAGTTCGATGAGGCCGTGTACCACCGGAGGAATCTTGCGGAGACGATATTCTCAGTAATGAAATGGCAGTACGGAGACAGTGTCAGAGCACGGAAGTACCGGTCCCAGGTGAAGGA
>JAJRCM010000089.1 GCA_028678965.1 Methanomicrobiales archaeon
CTCTTGACGAATCTCTTGACTATTCCGTGGTGGTCTGTGGGGATAACCCAGAGGCGAAACGAAAAGTGATGGATCTTGCGAGCAGCGTCCCCCATCTCCAACCTCTCGATGGTGGTCCGCTCGGGGCAGCCTCCATGGTGGAAAGCATTACCCCGCTGCTCCTCACGATTGCCAGATACAACCACCTGAAGGATGTCGGCGTCCGATTCGGCTAAACTGCGGACACTTCTCTCACTATTGGATGAGAGATACGGGATGCTGACCTGGTGGCCAGGAACTCCCGAGGAAATCATTATCGGGGCAGTACTTACCCAACAAACGCGGTGGAAGAACGTAGAGCGTGGAATAAACGAACTTCACCACCAGGGACTCTGCCGGCTCTCTGCTCTCGCTTCCTCTCCGCTCTGCAGGATCGAGGAAGCGGTTCAGTGTACGGGATTTTTCCGAATGAAAGCACGAAGGCTTCAGAACCTGAGCAGGGTCATCATGGACCGTTTCGGGGGAGTCGAAGGGATGGTGGATCGTTCCCTTAATGATCTCAGAACGACACTTCTCTCCATTGACGGTGTAGGCGAGGAGACCGCAGATAGTATCCTCTGCTTCGCTCTGGGGAGGTGTTCTTTTATCATCGATCGCTACACAGAGAGGATCTGTGCGTGTGCAGGGATAGGGTCAAAGGGAGGAGCATTGAAGGATCTCGTTGAATCAGTTGTGCCCCATGATCTCGCGACCTACCGCCAGGCTCATGCTCATTTCGTAGAATATGCTAAGGAATGGTGTGGAAAAAAGAGGTGCGAAGAGTGCGCGATCGTCAGGCTGCGTGGATAGGTTCGCGGCTCTATCAGGAGGGACTGATCACTGCCAATTTTGGAAACCTGAGCTACCGTCATGGTGAGGGGTTCTATATCAAACGGAAAGGGGAGTATCTGGATCCCCTGGGTGATCTGGTGTTTGTCCCCCTTGATGGAGAGGTACCCGCTGATGCTTCTTGGGAGTGGATCGTCCACCGGGCGATCTATTGTGAGACTCCCCATCAGGCAATTATCCACGCACACCCGGTCCACGCCATAGCGATCTCGTTCGGTGTCGATGAGGTACTACCTCAGGATTGCGAGGGTGAGCTGGTCTGCCCTCGTATCCCCGTTGTGACCGGCGCGAGCGGCTCAACCGAACTGGCTCAGAATGTCGCCGCAGCCCTGGCCGATGCGCCAGTAGTGATCGTCCGCGGTCATGGGACCTTCGCTGCTGCATCCACCCTGGAAGGAGCGTACGTGGCGACTTCAGCAGTTGAACATGCCTGTCGCATTCTCCTCCTCCTGAAGGGGATTCAAAACAGGTAATGGCGGAGGTCACCGTGGAGGTTTCGGTTCACGAAGCTCCCGCAATTCAAACAATATCTCACGGTGGAAGGCGAGGATCAGATCGGCGAGTACCCCAAAAATAAAGATCTCGAACCCCAGGGTAGTGAGGAGGAGGGTCAGCAATGTCAGGGGGATATGTTCGATACCCAGGAGCCATTCATAGACGACGTACAGCCCGGTAATCCCACCTAGCAGGGTAACCAGTACGCCCATAAGACCAAAATAGAAGAGGGGATTATTCTGTTTTGCCAGCCGGTAGATGGTGCGAATGATCCTGAATCCGTCCCGGAAGGGCTTCAGTTTTGTTTTTGTCCCTGCCCGTGAACGATACTCCACCGGTACGACCGCGATCCGCTGGTTATTCATCATTGCCTGGACTGCCATCTCTGTCTCAATCTCAAAGCCCTCCTCTTTCAGCTGCAGCCGGCTGATGGAAGAGAGGGTGAACGCCCGGTAACCAGAGAGAATATCGGACAGATATTTTCCGTGGGCGACTTTGAAAAGATAATTGATCACGTAGTTACCGAGCCTATTCAGGTGGGAATAGGATCCGGCCCGGTCAATCCTCTCCCCAATCACATGGTCATATCCCTGAACAAGCGGAGCGAGCATCCGATCGGCATCTTCAGGAGCGTAGGTTCCGTCTCCATCAAGCATCAGGATGTAGGGGCTGCGGATGGTAGGAAGGACCTCGATAATAGCATTCCCTTTTCCCCGGGATGTCTGGGGATACACGGTAGCACCTTCACGGCGGGCAATCTGGTCAGTGCCATCGGTACTGTGTCCATCGATAATCAGAATGTGCGGAAATCCCCGATCACGGAACGAACGGACGAGATCTCCAATTGTGGGAGCTTCATTCATGGTGGGAATGAGGACACAGACCCCATCGCTGTCGAGTTCCATCAGTACACTATATTTTACTGGCAGACATAAGTGCTTGCATGCACCTCGCCAAACGGGGTCTTCGGGTCCTGGGCATCGCGGAGAGCTATGCAGGGAGGGAACATTCCCGGCTTGCGGGCGTGGTAATGCGCCGGGATCTCCGTATCGATGGGGTGGCAGTGACCGGCATAACGGTCGGAGGTTCTGACGCAACAGACGGGGTGTTCCGGTTGATACATCACCTTGGACGGCAGGACATCAATGCCATCATGCTTTCCGGGTGTGTGATTGCGTGGTTCAATATCATCGATCCTGCAAAGGTATATGAGCGGTCAGGGTGTCCGTTGGTCGTTGTCACCTATGAAGCATCTTCCGGCTTGGAAGAGGATATCCGGCACCATTTCCCTGACGACCTCGCACGATTGACCGCGTACCGGAATCTGGGGAGTAGAACCCGCGTTACGCTGGCTACCGGCTATGAGGTGTTCTTACGGGTATGGGGATGCTCCGAGCAGGAGGGAACAGAGCTGGTCAATTATTTTACCAAGGATGGGAGGATTCCGGAGCCGCTACGTATCGCCAGGCTGATAGCTCGGGCATGGATGGAGGATAGTCCGCGGAGGAGCAGGTACTATGGTGGAAATTCAGAGAACTCCGGTGATCCCTGCTGCTATCAGCTTGACAGCGATGGCAGCGAGGAGCATGCCCAGCACCCTGGCCATGATCCCGATCACCACATCTCCACAGAGCTTCTGGATGAGCGCCGCATACCGAAGGGTCAACCAGGTAGCAACGAGTGAGAGGAAGATGGCGATAGCCGGTATCAGCAATCCATAGCGCGAAGAGAGGAGGAGAACGGTGGTGATGGTACCCGGACCACAGAGCAACGGCGTCCCAATGACCACCCCTGCTGCATTGTTCTGGTGTTCCTTACTGGTGGGAATCTGGAAATCCAGAGTTTCCTGAAGACCGAGAATAAAGAGAAGGATTCCGCCCGCGACCTGGAAACTCGCGATCGTGATCTCCAGGGTCGTGAAGATGATAAAATTGAAAAAAAGGAATCCATACATCAGGACGCCAGCGACCCCGACGGCTATCCAGGTCTGCCGGGTCACTTCTGAGGTGGACTGACCTCTGGTCATCTCTGAGAAGAGAGGGACAGAGAGGAGAGGGTCTAAGATCACGAACAAAGTCCCGAACGAGTAGAGCAGGGCGGAGAGGAACTCTTCCATGTCTCTCATAGGTTGGAGTGACTGGTGATAAAATCCGCTCCTGCGTGTCAGGGAAGGAGGACTCAGGGTTAATATACGTCACATGCCATACACTACTGATCTTTAATAGTGTGGGGAGGTGAGAGATGTGGGAATCACTGATGGTTTTAGGGCACAAAAGCTGATAAGGAACCTTCAAGATCCTGACCTGAAGGTACGCGCCAGCGCGATCGATGATCTGGGGGAGTTGGGTGATGCCCGGGTGGTGGAACCACTGATCGCCGCTCTTACAGCAAAGGAGAATACCGGTATCATCAAGACACGGGCAATTGTGGCACTGGGAAAACTGGGCGACCGGAGAGCAACCGCCCCCCTCCTCCGTGTCCTCTTTGATCGGCGTGATCCCACCCCATTTTCTGAAACCATGCGGGTGAAGACAGCTGAAGCCCTTGGCCGAATCGGTGATTCACGGGCAATACCGCACCTTCTCTCCTATCTCTCCAAACAGGGCGACCGGCAGGTTCAAGGTGATGACGACGTGGGGATGAAGGTGAGGGATGCTCTCGTCCGCATCGGCACCTCCGATCCCTCTCACCTCATCCGTGCGCTGCAGGAAGAAGACTCCTTTATTCGGGCAGAAGC
>JAJRCM010000090.1 GCA_028678965.1 Methanomicrobiales archaeon
CTATCCAGCTCCTGCTAACGGTGGTCCGTCTCGATCGCGGGCATGCCGAGGGATGGTACGTCATGGGTAACTGCCATTATCATTTAGGGCATTATGAACCGGCCATCGAATGTTACCGGCATGCCATTGAGATCAACCCCACATTCGTAAAGGCATGGTATAATAAAGGTATCAACTATGCCGATCTGAACAGGTTCGAGGACGCAATTCGGTGTTATGATCGTTGCCTCTCCTCCAACCCCAGCTATGCAGCGGTCTGGAATAGCAAGGGGATCGCCCTTACAAACCTCGATAGCTGGGAAGAGGCAGTGACGTGCTTTGAGAGGTCGCTGGCCATCAACCCCCGCGATGCCTCCGTCATCTGAAACGAGACAACGAAGCTGAAGAGTGTTTCGCCCAAGCTCGGAAGCTTCCCAGACGGCATGAGCTCGCTGATATCTTCTAATGCTGTCGCTTAGCGTGCCCGCTTCCGTTTTTGGGATGCCAGACGCCCGATGGCTTTGATATCTACCTCATCCCCGCGTTGCAAACGACCGGAACGAATTGCGCTCTCCACGAACCCCTCCCCCAGCGGGTTACGGAGAATAAGGGTCGTATTGCCTTCTCTGCTTCCCACCGCACCTGCTGAGATATCTGCCTCTTCTGCGGTGAAATCGGTGCAGAACTGACATCCTTCCCGTAGACAGCCTTTGAGATCCGCAAGGGGGATGGTTATGCCACTTCCATCATCAAGCGTGACCTCAAGCGCCCCTTTTATATTGAGACGCTGTACGCGCCATGGTTCGATATGATGGATTCCGCCTAGTGTCTGTTCCATCAGCTCCCGGTAATCGAAACTCTCCGTACAGAAAAGTCCAATAACCAGTCGTATTGACTGACGGAATGGTCTGAGCAGCTCGTTGTCGCTCTCACGGATGCGATGAACTGCCTGGACCACACAGGGAACGCCGACGATCGCCACCCTGCGATGTTTTCTGATCAGTGCGGCTTCTTTCAGGGCGGCCATGAGGGGAACCCACCAGTTATACCGGCTTCCCGCCTGATGGAGGAGCGTTTCAGTTGAGGTGATAACCGCCGATGAGGGGCGGTGTGTCCACCGGTCCTCGGTCACCGTCACCACCGCATCGATGAGGCCCGTTTCCAGAGCATTGAGAAGGATGGCAGTCACTGCTCCGCCACTCTGCCGACCGGGAACATCAAATCCTGCTTTAGCCTGGAAGAGAGTACGATAGTCACCCACGAGTGAACTTCCCTGTGAAGGAGTGACCAGCCGGGGACATACCTCATAGCAGGCACCACACGGAACTCCATCTGAGGCTTCCTTGCAGTACTCAGTATGCTCCGGTTGCACTGCTCCAGGTCGGAAATAAAAGGCATCCGCCGGGCAGACAGCGACGCAGGCACCACACCCGGCACATCGCCCCTTGTCCCATACTTCCAATTTCAGGTCATGGTAGGTCATTTTTGTCATCTCCACTCACTCCCAGGTGTATTTGCTGGCAAACGGCCGGCTGGACGACGGTCCGATGCGAGTGAACGTATTGTTGATCAGAGACCGGTGATCCATGCCGAAATATCCTGTAAATTCCTCTATAAATGGGCGGATCCGGTCCCTCTCTTCTTCACCAAAGGATTTCAGTGTTGCCCCCACCCCGATATAGTTCCTGTCAACATTACCCCGGATATAGATCTCTCCACCGTGAATACCACTTCCGATACCCTGCTCCTTGAACGACCCTGTATCATCCATCCCCAGGATAAGGATAAGGCCACCTGCCATGTACTCACCAAGAAATGCCCGAGCACTCCCGCCAACCACCAGGACCGGGCGCTTCTCGTGGTACTCCTTCATATGGATCCCCCCACGATACCCAATGCTATCACGGACAAAGACCCTGCCACCCCGCATGCTGTGAGCGACCGCATCCCCTGCTCCCCCATGAATGATGATGGATCCGGCATCCATGGTATTTCCCGGTGCATGCTCGCAATTGCCATGGACGATACACCGTGGCCCGCTCATGAACATCCCGAGATCCCCTCCTGGGACCCCGTTGATGGTAATCGTGACGTTTCCCTTCAATCCATCGGCGATAAACCGCTGACCCAGGACATGATCGATTACTATCTCGTCATATCCCTCGTACACTGCCTGGCGGATTGTACGGTTCAGGAGGGTGTAGTGCATATTGGAGGCATCGATGGTGAGACACTTCATGCCCTCTCACCCCCCCACCGGCTTCACATCCAGCACGTTCAGTGTCCCTTCATCGAGCATGTATCCACGGAGCCGGTCCCGGTTCCCTCGCAGACTCTCGATACTGTTGATCCCTGCTGCCCCCATCAGTTCCGAAAGTTCCAGGGTCCATGCCTTGATCAGGTTGGCCACCTGCTGCGATCCCTCCTCAGGGTCCAGGCGGGAAGCGAGGTCTTGCCGCTGGGTGGCGATACCCCACGGGCAGAGCCCCCGGTAGCAGGTACCGCATACCCGGCACCCCATAGCCACCAGGGCGGCGGTTCCGATGTAGACCGCATCTGCGCCGAGAGCAA
>JAJRCM010000091.1 GCA_028678965.1 Methanomicrobiales archaeon
ACGGTATCCACCACGAAGTTCCTGATGCCCTTGCGGTCCGAGGGCAGGAGCATGGCACTCCGCGAGACATTTTCCGATCCTGCACCCTTGGGAAGGACGGTGATGGTGAACCGGTCCCCCGGAACAACATGTATCACCGGTATACCCACCCCGGTGTTGGTACCGGTGTTCTTCCTGGTCAGGGGATCAACGATGTTGGGCCTGAGCGGTACTTCGATAGTAGCCGTTTTCACTCCTTCCCGGATAGCCTCGATGAGTCCCTGGGTGAAGGCGACGGTGGGAGGGAGTGTCACATAGCAGATGATCACCCCGGTGTCCTGGCAGAGAGGAACGTTCCTGTCAGCAGCGAGGGTGATATTGGCAAGAATATTATCCAGCTCCCGCAGAGCCACTGGGTTCG
The DNA here is from genome assembly GCA_028678965.1 of Methanomicrobiales archaeon. Classification (GTDB taxonomy): domain Archaea; phylum Halobacteriota; class Methanomicrobia; order Methanomicrobiales; family JACTUA01; genus JAJRCM01. The sequence continues at coordinate 401 of JAJRCM010000091.1, forward strand.
TCTCCTTTTCCCGTGCCCGCTGCAGCGCCTCCACCACATCAGCCGGAAGCCCGGTCTCCGCCTCCTTCAATGCCGCGACAGTGGCCCGGACAATCGCCCGGTACAGAGGGGGCTCTGCAGAGTCATGCATATGGTGTACTGGGTGACCGCCCGAAATAATCGTTTGGAAGGTTTGTAAAAAAGTGAAATTATTCAATCAGGATGCGGCAGGGAGAGGGGAGCTTGTGGGCCCCGTGCGACAGGGCGACTTTTGCTTTATCGATGTACGGGGGAGTGGTGAAGACGGAGATCACTTTCTGCCGGGGCTGTACTCTTGCGGCAGACCCCACCGGTTTCCCGAAGGAGAGACGCATCCCTTCGGAGACACGGTCTGCTCCTGCCCCGGTCGCCTGCTTGTTCTCGCGAAGGACATGGTGGGGGTAGGTCCGTATCTTCATCAGGAAGTTGGTCCTGCCGATATCCTTCATCAGCCAGCGGTTGATACTGATACGGGCTGCTTCGAGAGCAGAATGCCGTATCTGGCACCCCTCCAGCACAATGAGCGAGACCTCGGTGGGAAAACTATCCGTGAGGTTTCCGATATCGAACTGCACGACCTTACTGCCGGGCACTCCTCCCATATACTCCCGGCGGGTGTAGGCCTTTTTTGCCAGATTCCTGTACATTCTTCCTGGTTTCCGTACCATGGTGAACAACCTCCCCCAGTCCTCGAGCGTACCATGAGGATGTATAATGTCTTACTACATGGGAACGTCTGCTAATAAACCTTACTAGGTTCCCGATGATTCTTCAGCAATCAGTTCGAGAACATGTTTTCGAATTGAGACAAATTCTGAACACGTCCGGTCTCTTGGTCTACAATGGATGACCGGAACGATCTCCTTAATCTTTGCCGGACGCTTCGTGAGGGCAATGACGCGATCCCCGAGGAATACCGCCTCATCAACGCTATGGGTAACAAAAATGATGGTTTTTTTGGCCTTTTCCCAGATTTGGAGAAGCTCGTTTTGCATTCGGTTCCGTGTCTGTGCATCGAGTGCCCCAAATGGCTCATCCATCAAGATCACCTTTGGTTCGATGGCAAGCGCTCGAGCTACCGCGACCCGTTGGCGCATACCTCCCGAGAGTTCATAGGAAAAGTTCTCCGCAAATCCAGTAAGTCCGACGAGATCGAGATACTTTTTCGCAATTTGGTACCGTTCTTCCTTGGGAAGACCTCGTAGCTCGAGGCCAAATGCTACATTATCAATGACAGTCCGCCACGGGAACAGAGAGTATTCCTGAAATATCATCGCCATTTGGGGGGTAGGGCCGGTAATTACCTGGCCATTGAGCTGAATAGTACCTGATGTTGCCACGTCGAGACCACCAATGATGCGTAGAAACGTTGTCTTGCCACACCCAGATGGTCCAACAATACAAATAAACTCCTGTTCATCGATGGTGAGGTTGATATTTGAGAGCGCTTCAATCTGCTCTCCTTTCTCACTCACAAAGATCTTCGAAAGGTTACGAATCTCCAATCGCACCAGATGGTCACCTCTCTAACCGTCTCCACGCAAATTTCTTCTTCTCGACACTCTGGAAGAGGAAATCAAAGGCAATTCCGATGATACCAATCACCATCATGCCCGCTACAATCAGCTCGATTTGACCGAAATTATACGCGTACATTATCAGGTACCCAAGACCAGAGGTTGTGCCTGGGAGTATTTCTGCAGCAACGAGCACCATCCATGCTATCCCAAAACCAATTCGGAGTCCCGTCCATATGAGGGGGGCAGCACCGGGAATGATGACTTTAAGCAAGAGTTGACGTTCACTCGCACCAAGGGTAGAGGCAACTTCCAGCCACGTCTTTCTCACATTTTTGATACCATCAATGGTATTCAAGAGGATGGGGAAAAATGCACCAATGGAAATGATGAAAACAACCGACGTGAGACCAATTTTGAACCATGCGAGTGCCAAGGGTAACCACGCGAGTGGTGGGATCGGTCGCAAAAGTTGAATAGTTGAATCGAAAAATCGATACAAGCGATCTGACCACCCCATCATGATCCCCAGTGGGATGGCGATCACCGCTGCGCAGATAAATCCGAGGCCAACGCGTTGAATACTGCGGATTGCGTTGGAAATGAGACTCCCACTTCCCAGTCGGTCGCGAAAGGGATCCGCAAGCACGGCAAGCACTGCATCAAATCTTGGGAGAAAAAATGGATTATTGATAATATACGATGCGATCTCCCAGATAATAATGAGGAGGACGGGGAGGATGAGTCCTATGTACCTCCTCTGGAGTACTTTAGTCGTATACAATCTCTCAAGTCTGTACTTCGGTCACCGTTATGTTATTTGTTTTCATTGCGTACCGTAGAAGGATATCCTGAATCGAGCCTTTCCCTGGATCTGCGATCTTCAATGGTTTGCCTGCAGCAGATCGATCCTTTGCCCACTGAACGAAACTCGGCATGTCGTGGGCAGGTGAGTCTATCGAGACAACAACTCCTGATCCTTCATAGTTGATGGGGATCAGAATTTTCGCTTTGGTCCCTCCGTCAATTGACGAAATCGCCGGGGGGTTGCCAACGAATGCAAATTGCATAGCATCAGTTGCCACGAGTTGCATCAACTTTCCGCCGAAATCAGCAGGGATAAGTTGGATATCGGCAATTTTTTCACCATTGATAATTAACTCAACTACCTCAGGCTTCGTCTGACTTAGATCCTTCGGTTTTAAGGTAATCCCATAGGTTTCATTGAAGTATTGCCATTTTTTAACAGCAACGAAAAGTGCCGTATCGTGGTCGGACATCAGGTACCCTATACCGAGCTGTTTTTGCTCCTTCGGTGGAGTGATAATCTTCCCACTCTTTATCATATCTGTCGCGTTCTGGGAGGGAGCCAGGTTAAATAGCAGTGCCTTCGCGTCTGCTTCACTTGCGTTTGCGAGAGGACCCTTCAAGACACTGAGTTCTCGTTGGATGTACATGAATCGTAGGATTCCATTTTGCCACTCTTCGGATGGAGTATTATCATATTCGACGGTTTTGATAGCCCTCCTCATAGCCTCGACAGACGAAACCGAGATATTTCCGTAGGTAAAGTTGCTTTTTCCTGCAATCCAATCCGCGACAATGTCCCCAGCTTCTGTCGGGTGGTCATTGATATATTGGGTTGAAAGGATGGTAAGTGCGGTTACTGCATTGACGATTTTTGGATTACGATTATAGAGATCATCTGTCGCGACCATGACACAACAGGGATGGTGTTTCCATGCGAAATCGCCAGTGTATGCGAGTACCTTTCCAAAACCAGTCATAGGGGCAATCTCAACAAACGGCTGCCACGCAATGTAGCCATCTATTTCTTTGGAAACGAGAAGGGTTGGCATGCTCCCAAAATTGCTGTACAGGATTCCAACTGTCGTATTTTCCTTCGCTGGTGGCTGCTGAGTGATGCACGCGGCACCAATCAATGAAAGGACGAGGAGTCCAATAAACCCGAGAAGGTGGAGTCGTTTCATGTGTATACATCAGCACTAATATCATAAAAGTTCTCTTATTGGAATAAAAAAAGTGACAATTGTCCATTATTTTCTCTATATATCTACAATTAGGTTAATTTTAAAAGTAGACTGTCCTAAAGAGACGAAACATATAATAAATGTAGGACAATAAGATAAAAAAAATATTAATTCTTATCTAGTTGGAGCAAAAAGATGGTTCAACTCAATCCGGTTGATAGGCTTCTGCGTGCGGCAGTAAATTCTGATGAGGCATTTATCTCAGTACTCACTGACATTTTGAAGCACGATCTCCACATCAGTGTCAAAGAACTTGGGGAACGAAGTGGAATCGCACAGAGTTCACTGTATAAGATTCTCCGCGGTAAGAGATCACCGAATCTCACCACCGTACGTGCAATTTGTAAGGCTCTAAGAACCTACATGTTGCCAGACGAGGGGGAATTCATCGGGGTCATCGCTGCCCGTCCGGTGCTGGAGGGGATTATTGAGCGGATTACCGATGTCGATGGGAACCGCATACGCGTGCGGGAATACCCGGTGCAGACGGCGGAAGATGCAATTGTCGCTGCCGTGCGTGCCGAACGGGAAGGAGCGATAGGAATTGTCTGTGCCCCCATCGTCAGCGGCCCCATCGAACAGCTGGTCAGCGTTCCGGTAGCGACAATCGTGCCACGGCAGAGCCTTGTGCTGGCCATCGAACGTGCCGCACGGAAGGGATGGCATTAATCTTTACTGCGGCTACCTATTGAAGGAGCGTGCACGGTGATGGAACAGGATCGGATTCGGGCAGGGAGGCTTGAGGGAGAACGTTCCGGGGATGTGGCGACGTTCCTCTCCTCGATGGACGCGGACCGGTGGATTGCGAGTGCGGATGTCCTCGTGGATATGGCACACCTGGTCATGCTCTACCGCCAGGGACTCATCGACAAGGAACCGGCACAGGCAGTGATGCAGGTTCTTCTCGAACTCCATACCAAGGGACTCCCCGAAGAAGTTTTCGATGAGCGGTTCGAAGATATCCACGCCGGTATTGAGGCCTACCTGATTGCACGGACGGGGGAAGAGAACGGGGGGCGCCTTCATACCGGACGATCCCGCAATGATGAGGTGGCCACGTGCATCCGCCTCCGACTGAGAGAAGAGCTGACCGGGATGCTCGGCGATCTGATCGCCCTCCGCGAGAC
>JAJRCM010000092.1 GCA_028678965.1 Methanomicrobiales archaeon
CTTTCCGCTGGTACCAGAGCCCGGCGAGAACGATGGGGATATAGAAGAAATGAGCGTAGACAATGCTCGTACGGAGAATGATCTCCGTATACACCGCCAGTCCCGTGCAGAGAATCAGGACACCGGCCATCGTGGCGGCGCGGAAGGTGATCCAATCATGGACAGAGAATGGTGTTGACCTCATCATGAGAGCTCGGTGCGGATTGTTGCACTCAGTAGGAGGGAGAGGTACCTGGCGTATAAATATTTCCACACCCCGCTACGGCAGGGGGAGTCTTGGGGGGGAATAGATACTGATGCTGGTAGGGTGATGAGGGGCTGGGGAGCGATCACAGGATAACATTTCATGTATCCCCCTGAGAGATGAAGGGATGCAATGATTACGATGATGAAGTAGCCACTCTGATGCACTCCGTACGGGTTCCCAGCCGAGCCAGGGCACCACACATCGAGGGGACATACGCCAGCGCTTTCCCGCTGTCCACCATGATACTGCGATACTGCTCCATGAAGGGGGAAACAACCATGCAGGTATCGGGTATGACCTTTGCACCAGAACGTATAATTGCATCGACCGCAGCTTTGCTGGTGCGTATGACCTCCCGTGATGCAAAAATGAAAAGCGGTTTCTTCACTTTAGTGCCTTTGAGGAGCCGGGCGATTGTGATAAGCTCGTCTGGGGAGCAGTGAGGACACCCAATCGCCACGGCATCTACCTCCATCTCTCCGAATAGCGCGTCAACCTCACTCTTATCGATGGTGATAGTCTCCAGGTTGCGTGATTCATACTTGAAAATTCTGGCTTCAGGAGTCAGTCCCTCCACATGGAAGATGCTTACCGCTCCTGTTGCAGCCATCGCTGCACCCAGCGATTTCAGCTCTTCCCTCCGTGGACGAATCCCGGTAAACAGTGGGATTTTTGCTCCTGCTTTCTTCCCGGCAATATAACCTATCGCCCCGAAGACATCTTCTCTCGCGGTCAGATCCCCTCCTCCATCAAGGGTGAAGGCAATGGATGGGCATCGGTTTCCGATGTGGTGGAGGCCATAGTTGGGGGTTTTCCCCACAATCGCAGCAGCCAGAGCGCTGGGCCCTCCTTCGCGATTGGTCCTCGCCCCAATGACGGAATTGGCATACACCACTGCCGATGACTCAGCCCAGGCAAGGTGTTCTCCATACTTCACCATGTGGAGATAATACGGGGTACAGGTGCACTCCAATCTCACACCCAGGTGCCGGTAGGCTTCGATGATGGCGAGCTGCTTTTCGGCAAAATCCCGTGAGATCCCGATCTCTTCCCATCCTTCCCGTGGCATCCCCACCGGGTTCAGAATTGTGGGAACTGCAACCTTTGCCTGCAGACTCTCCAGCCACTTCAATCCCCATTCCCCGATGGTCTTATAAGAAGCACCACTCACCTGAGCGCTGGTGATGGGAATGAGCCGGTCAGCACCAAAAACCTTGCCGAGTGCGACAAGGATCTCCATCATTTTCTGACATGTCTCACCGTACTCCCCATGAAGCATCTTTTCATCGTCACGGTCGAGGTGCATTACGGAGACCACCGTGCTCTGGTGAATTCCTCCTCTTTCCCCAGATCCATAGTGGCATCCACCCCAACCTTCACATTGGTACCGTCATCACACTGGGAGGGGTCGAGCGAGGATCCCCTCACTCCAGTGACGATCATAATGTCCCGGTCACCACGAACCCTTGTAGCCATCGCGTACTCCACATCATCGCTGTCAAAGGGATCAATATCCTCGTCCACCACCACCACATGTTTCAGAGATGTATGGGCGGCAAATGCAGCCATGATAGCGTTCTTTGCATCGCCCTGGGTGCTCTTTTTAATCTGCAGGACCGCATGGAGATACCCGCAGCCTCCTCGAGTGAGGACCACATTCCTGACCCCTGTCACCTCACCGACTGCACGATAGATTTTAGGTTCGTACGGTACTCCCATGAGCATCCGGTGTTCATTGCCCCCAGGGAGGATGCCATGGTAGATGCAGTCCTTTTTGAGATGCATGCCAGTGAACTCTATCACCGGTTGAACCCTGACCGGGTCGTAGGTTGCGGTAATATCTACAAAAGGTCCTTCCTCGGCAGTCATATCCCCAATATACCCTTCCAGCACGATCTCAGCATCCGGTACGAGGACACCATTGGGGCACCGTTTCACCTGGATCTCTCCACCGAGAAGTTCTGCCGCAAAGGCCAGCTCTTTCCCCACCGGAACGCGGGTACAGCTGGCAAAGGTTACTGCCGGGTGGACCCCAATAGCTACCGCGATCGGGAGCACCTTCCCCTCCTCCAGAGCTTCGCGGTGCATCAGATAGGTGTGGCGCCCTTCCACCAGGCGGGCAGCAACCCGGTTCTGGCCAAGTACCATCATGCGATGGATGGCTGCATTCATACCCTCGTTCATTTGAGCGAAGACAATGCCTGCGGTGATATAGGCACCGGCATCACCCGGATAATGATGCATGATGGGAAGGCATGAGAGATCTGCCTTGTGCATGGGAACCGTGCCTTCCTCGATAACCTCTCCACAAAACGTTGCAGCGGCCAGCGTTTGGGGGATGGCATGCCATTCAATTCCCAGTGCCTCCCCCAGTGCCTGCCGGGTAGCGGTAAGGTTCATCACCGCCCTATTTCCCCCCAAGTTATGGAAAAAGAGTAATTTATCGGTTCCTACGGCCATCCGCGGGGCTTCATATACTGGAGAACAGGGCACCTCAACGTCAACCACTTGCCCCTTCTCGCGCATCTGTTCAATAAACGACCTCATGAAAGCCCCTCCCATGCAACCTTCAGGTCATGGGTCACACCCAGGTGATCCAGCACCCGAGCCACTACCATATCCACCAGATCAGCAATAGATACCGGACGATGGTAGAATCCAGGGCTCGCAACCATAATCGTGGCCCCGGCATCATGGGCAGCGAGCATATTCTGGAGGTGAACCCGGTTAAATGGCATCTCCCGGAGCACGAGGATGCACCGCCGCCGCTCTTTTAACGTTACATCAGCAGCACGGGTGAC
>JAJRCM010000093.1 GCA_028678965.1 Methanomicrobiales archaeon
GAAGCGATCACGTGATTCTCAGACAACAGCGGTGGATCTCCAGGCTCCTTCAACTACTGTCGTATGTCTCTACTCCCTGATGATCCCTCCGCTGTTCGGCAAGGTTTATCACCTCAATCCCTGATATCCGAAAGGGAGACAGATGCCCTTTTTCTGCCAGCAGTGTGGCGAATGCTGCAGCCAGATGGGTTCCATGCACCGTATCGTGGAGGACTATGGCAATCTCTCTTTCCTTCTCTACAATTGCTACAATGGAGAAAAAGCAGCGGTCACGGTTGACCCGGACAAGAGAGATCTCTACCATGATCAGGGTATTTTTATATCCTGGCCAGATGCATGCCCCTTCCTTAGGAATGATACTGAAAACAAGCGGATATGCTGCACAATTCACCAGACCCGCCCTGATCTCTGTCGCGAGTTTGGCTGCTGGCGGCTGTTGATTCTCACCCCGCAGGGAAAGAGGGCAGGGAGGATCATGGGTACGAGATACCTAAGCTCCGAGGATTCCATGCTCTCCCATATCTGGAAGCAGCATGTTGATACTCTCAACGTATCCAGCGATACAGAGTGGGATCAGCACGTTATTCGCATCCTCCAACTGTTTGGATACCGTGTCTTTCATTGAGTCTCAACGGGACACATATAAGATCGGTCGTATTATTCCTGAGCCCAAGATGAACGAATTCTAAAAAAAAGTACTTGAAGAATGAAATGCTTGTGAGGTATGATCGTCAATGATCATAAAAAAATTATCCCACTATAGGGATCCGCTTCCGGTTCATTGGTTAGCTTTATCCATCATCACACGATGTTACACTATAGAAATAGAATGCTGAAATTATCGCCACCAAGTATCCATGTGTAAATAACGAGAGGATTGAGGGAATGAATCCAGATACGTATGAATTTGCCGCGAAAATGCAACAAGAAATTGAACGGTTGCGATCAATCGCGAAGACGATGAAGGGTGCGAATAGGCAGTATATCCTGACCATCATTGAGATTTTAGAACAGGAATGCGGGCAGATGGTCAGTGGATTGGGGCACTCATCACATCATGAGAAAGAGAGAGAACGATCCTCAGCGGTCCTCATCGACATGCTCAACAAGATTGAACTTCGGGTGAAAGAATTAGCCTTATCGGTAGAAAAAGAACAGACATGGCTCCAATCCAAGGAATCTGCCGATCGCATTGTGCAGCAATTTTTCATCGATTGTCAGGAAGCAGAAAAACTCATCAAACACTATGAAAAGAGGGGATATATCACTCGAGAACAGATGGCGGATCTCAACAATCAGCTCCGCTCGATCGTCCATACCATGGTTGGTTTATTCAGGAGATCTGAGACTCTGAAAGAAGCAGTCATACAGGCGTTTGAAACGCAGATCTTCTCCTGAATCTATTTTCGAGGATTAAAATCATGGTGGGTAGCCCTCCCATCCGTGCTTTTAGCGTATTCCACAATCATCAGAAGCGAGGGCAATGGCGATATTGGTCAGAATGGATAGCTAGTCTTTTAAAGAAATTCACTTTCGATCGTGAGAAGGTTCATCGCGTGGGAGGGAAGAAGAAAGGTCAGCCGTTTGACACGGTGTGGATGCAGAAATTGATGTGATCCTTTCCCAGACGCTCATCCAAGGTAAAGCGTGGCTAGCACGCAAACGTTTTTAGAATCCTGCCTCCTCAATCCAAATATCTTTATCGCCTGAATCCAATGGTGGTGTAGGAATCGTGATTGTGTGGAGACCCTGCACTGCCCACGATGCAATAGCACCGACCTCTATTATGAGACCGGTTTTTACCAGGGCAGTATTTATCACTGTAAGAACTGTGATTACTCCGGACCCCTGGTACTGGTCTGGGATGATGAGGAGAAGGGAAGGGCATTCACCCCCAATCCTGACGAAGGCACCCGCATTCGCTTCCCATCCATCCCGCTGTGGATCAAGATTCTCGCGGTTCTCTTCCTGCTGGTATTCGTCATCATCGGATTGAAATAATGCGCAGAATAACCCGCTTTCTCGAAGATACGTGCATAGCGTGAGAGAGCGTCGGAAGTCAGAGATGGTGACTGGAACAGTACCCTCATTCTCTCATTCCTATTTTCTCGATATACGCTCACTCCTCACCTCCTGGTGGGCACCGATTCGTTCTGGTACGGTTCATGGTGGTCATGATAGTAATATTTATTATTTCATAATCACTAACCAGAGGTTAGTCAATACCCCTGGCAGGGTATGACTGAGGTGATGCACCAAATGCCATTCAGAAGATATCCTTTCGGTTCAATATGGAGAGAGTTCGATGAGATGATGACGGACATGGAGCACCGGTTCTCGGAGATGGTGGAGGGGTTGGAGAGCGAGAGGCTCCTTCCCGCCCCTGGTTTCCGGCGCCGGATGCTGCCGGCACTTCGGGGTGAATTCTCCGTTGATGTCCGCGAGCATGAGGATGAAGTGATCGTGGTTGCCGATCTGCCCGGTGTGGAGAAAGAGGATATTACGATAGCTCTCATTAACTCCCGGACCCTTGAGATATCCTCCAAACGCGAGGAGCAGAAAGAGGATACAGGGGAAGGATACTACCTCAAGGAACGGATTGGCGGTATGATCAGCCGTCAGGTCGCTCTTCCTGCCGATGTGAGCGGGGATGATACCAAGGCCACCTTCACCAATGGGGTCCTGGAGATTCGTCTCAAAAAACGCATCGTTCCGGCCGAGAAAAAGATCCTTATCGAGTAAACTGACCGTTCATAATCTAACGAGGGATCGCATGTACCCTCATGAATCTCCATTATTTTTATCGTTCATTCTACTTAAGTCCAGAATTCTATTATCTCTAAGTCGCAATCTCCCCCGTTTATATCAAAGAAAGTGATTTCTGCAGAAAGATTCCGCAAATTTGAGTGATGATACTTCTTGGAGCAACAGACGGTTCGCGTTTGGTATGGTGCGACGTGATGAACGGAA
>JAJRCM010000094.1 GCA_028678965.1 Methanomicrobiales archaeon
CACCGCCAGGACGTACCGCCCGAACGTGGCCGACTGCAGGAGCGCTGCTCCGATGAAGAGATAGGAAAGGATGAAAAGACCACCCCCACTCACGGTGTGCATAATTCCGAGAACCACTCCCTGAAGGTGAGAAAGACGGAGCGTATGCTCCCCTTGATCGTGCCACCAGATACGCAGGACTGTATAAGCAGCCCCGAGCGCTGCAGGAATGAAGAGGAGGAAGGGGAGACCTGCCCGCGGAGGGACCGTATCCTCTGCCGGGGGGGTAGGTGTCACCATACTGGTAGGGATGGCGGCGGTGGTGGGTGGTGCAGTGACCGTTATGGTGGTAGTCAGTGGAGGTTGGGTGGTGGTAGGAACGGGAGTGAGTGGCACCAGCACCTCCCAGCGCTCCATGAGGGGATGAAAATCCCTCTTCCCAGCCTGCTGTATGAGTGATTTGAGGGGCGCATTCCCCCGCCGTTTTTCAGTTATAAGATAGGGAGTATCGCCTATGCCATCCCGGTCAGCATCAGAACCCTGGTAATCACTCCAGTAATTACCCAGGAGAGCAAATGCGCTGGTACCTCCATATTCATAGCGGAGGGGATCCGGAGAACTCCATTCGGTAGTGGTGCTGCTCACCACGGCATTCCGATCATTCTGGAAATTATTCAGGTAGAGCTGATTCCTATCTGACATCTCATCGATGTCCACTCCACCTCCACCGTTGCCGCTTATCGTCGTACGGCTGACACTGTTCCTGTCCGCTCCGATGAATGTTATGCCATTCTCCAGATTACTGGTGAGAGTGGTAAGCGTGATGGTGGTGTCACTGGCTCCCTCCAGACGTATCCCATCACCGCAACCGGTCACTGTTGTGCCAGTGATGAACGCGCCTTCCGATTGGACAAGAATTCCCGGCGATGCCCCGCAACCCGTTATATGGAAGCCATCAATAATAACATCCGGACTCTTTATGGTTACACCGGTACCTCCTCCCGCGGGATCGATTGTAGGAATTCCGGTTCCGGCAGCACGGAGTATCACCGACAGGTGTATGAGGATATGTTCCCGGTACGTTCCACCATACACGAGAATCGTATCTCCATTCATAGCCCGGTCAACAGCATCCTGGATAGAGGAATAATCTCCCCCTCCTGGCGCCACGGTGATAGTGGCACCCCAGACAGGGCAGCAGATCAGGATCACGCATAGTACGGCGAGTGGACTGGCCCTTCTCACTCCTCCTCAAACCTCCCGGGTGGTGGAGGGAGTACCTTCCCCTCCCTGCGGCACCCCTTTTTGGAGTGGCATCACCAGCATCATCCGCACGCTCTGAGGGCCTTTGGCGAGATCAATCATTGCTCCATCCAGAAGTGTTTTTTTCTCATCTGGCATCAGCCGTTGGCCATCCACGTAGGTCCCACTGGTGCTTCCCCGATCCTCTATGGCATATCTTCCGTCTGTTTCAAGAATTCTCGCATGGGGTTTCGACACCCGGCTCACCGCACGGTACTCCTCGGAAAAAAGGATGTCATCCTGCCCAGCACCCTGGAACGCAGGGTCATTCCTCCCCAGGAGGGTCACACGCTTTCTGATGAAAAAAACTCTCCCGTCATCAGGGCCACCCATCACGATGAGAGCAGGAATCGCCCCGAATTCGGCAGATACCTTTTCCCGTACTTCAGAGAGTTTCTGTGAGAGCAGATGATTATCCGAGGCGAGGGAGGTATTACTGAACAGTGCGAGATTTCTGGTCACCGCTTCCAAGGCACCCGGTACCAGCGAATACTCCCAGACAGGATGAACGCCCTTTGATGTTGGTTTGCCCACGCCTGCTTCTTTCCTGATGAGTCCAATGCTGAGTAGCCGATCCAGATGTTTCTTCGTATTCTCGTAACTCGTCTCAATTTCGCGGGAGATAGTTCGTGCATCTTTGGGTTTTCTCTCGATCAACTTCAGGATTTTCAATCGGACACTGCTGCTGAGCACATCCAGATATTCTGATAGTTCCTGAAGAAAATCGACGTCACCTGTACCCACCACGGTCTCTGATGGCGGCGACCCGTTCATAGTTCCTCATATTTCCCTCTCTACTTCCGTTGATAAAGGTATGTGCAATATCGCAGCCTGAAGCATCACCTTCCATTTCGTCCGTCCGATCAGACACCATCGTTCGTTCGATAGCAATCACCAAATATTTCTTTCACGACAGGGAATACAGTACCAACAGCGATTCAGCCATGGGGATCTTTCACGGCATTTCGAAACCGGATATTAGGGGACTTATCGAAAACCGGGATATTGATGGCCTTCTCCGGTCAGTGACCAATAATGATTATGTCGCATTCTCTGAAGTGATCCAGGCACTCAAACTGATGGGGGAGGATGTGTTGCAACCCCTCTTCCGGGCAACGAATGATGCGAATGTTCGCGTGCGGGAGGTTGCTACCCTGGTGCTGGGAGAACTCAGAGATCCGCGTGGGGTGGAATACCTGATACGGTTGCTCGCTGATGACGAATGGCATGTCCGCTTCTATGCGGTCCTCTCCCTCGGTCTGATCGGAAATGCAGCGATTGAACCCCTCATCACTGCACTCCGCTCGCCCGAGCAGGATGTACGGAGGGGAGCTGCCAGGGCACTGGGGGAGTTGAAGCATCACCGAGCACTACCAGCCCTCATAGACACCCTCCACGACCAGGACAAATTCGTCCGAACAACGGTAGTATGGGCACTGGGGGAACTCAAGGATCCCCAATCTATCGATGCATTAAAGGAAGCGATACGCGACCCTGATCCCGGCGTCCGGGCACGGGCTGCCATCGCCCTGAATTGGGTCAAAGACCTGGCCACGGTGGAGCCGCTGATCGAGGCACTGAAGGATGAAAATTCCGGTGTGCGTATGGATGCCGCCACCGTTCTCGGTGATCTGGGGGACTCCCGGGCAGTGGATCCCCTCATCCAGGTGTTGAGCGATAAAAACTCAGGGATACGCAGGGTTGCATCGATTGCGCTGGGGAAGATCGGCGACTTAAAAGCCGTCGAACCGCTCATCCATACCCTGAAAGATGAACACTGGAATGTTCGGGAGGGGGGAGCTATCGCCCTGGGGGTACTGGCGGATTCCAGGGCTATTGATCCACTAAAAGAAGTTCTCAAAGATCTGGAATTCAAATATGTCCAGGCTGCCGCCCAGGATGCCCTCCAGAGGATTCAATCACGGACCGGGACTCACCAGAGCGCTCCTGGACCCTGATGATCGCGCTGCCGCGCCCGGTTCCGGTCCATGATCTATCCTGGGACTTCCGGGGCTTAAAATGCCCTGTTTTCCGCCATCTCACACAAACTATCAGGCCCGCGGCAGAATTCAAGCAGTAGTTTGATAAACCTGGGGGTGAACATAAAAACTAGGCACGGTCTTTACGGAACCAGATGGGTTCCGGAAGGGACGATTGCCCCCAGAAATGCGAACCATTCGCAATTCTGCAGGTGACTCATAACCTATGGAGAGTTCAGAAGAAGGAGATCCTGGGCCTGATAGTTCGTTTAAACTGGTGACCAAGGTCGCCATCCCCCAAAAGTCTCTTGTGATAAAGACTATTCAGGCGCGACAGTCATACGAATATATCGATCGTAAGGGAAACCCTCTTGTCGGCAAAATCGGTGACACCCGCGTTGAGGTATTGAAGGAATGTTCTGACGGGATACAGAAGGTCCACTGGCTGGAGCGTGGATGGCACAGCAAACGGCGGACTGAGAACTTCATGAAGGCATTCCACTATACCCAGCGGCTGGAACAGACCCTGCGCCGTCAGGAGTATGCGGTACTGCCCGAGGTGGTGGATCGCGAGTTGCTGCGAAAGGTCATTTGAGCACCCCCCGCATCTCTTTTTTTCCGTTCGTGAAGTTCGGCTGTTTATCAATATTTATTGCATATCCTGACCAATTCTTCGGACAGATTCATGATTTCATGGTTTTCCCGTAACCGGACAGCACTCTGCCCCACCAGTGAAGTTGCTCTTCGAGCTACCCGCCACCTGAGTGCTGCCCAGAAGCGCAATCTCTTCTCTGAGGATCCGGGTACTATGAAGGCTGCTGAGGGTCGATGGTACGAGGCGATGATTTATGAGATGGTTCTCTCCCTCTCTGCCCGGACTGATTCAATACGGGGAGTCGTGGGCAAGGGAGCTGATGCGAGAGGAAGGGTGCAGAAAGTGGGGCTGAACCAGAACGGGCTCCTGCACTCCCGTTCCGGGGACATCAAAATCAGGGGAAACGGGCAGGACCTGGCAGAGATAGACCTCCTCCTCATTGGTGTCGATGGATCGCTTGTATTCGGCGAGATTGTCACCTCACCAGCTAATATCAAGGAAATTGAAAGTGAAATCGACTATAAAAAACGTCTCCTGGGGTACCTCTTCGGGCAGGACCACGTCCCCTTCATCCTTTTTGCTTCGGTGGATATCTCGCGTACGGCGACCGTCCGCCGACTCCTCAATGATCCAGACAACACATTCATTGCCACCATCTCCTGTGAGGAGATCAGGAATAGACTGAACACCAGGGAGATCCATCACACCTCCCCACAGAGTCTCCACCATCCCAAACTGATGAATATCAAAAATATCCCTCCCGTGCGGCCGTTCGATTACAAGCAGCTCCATGATATGAGACGACGGGAACTGCTGAACGCTCTTCTAGATCCCCGGCCATCAAAGAACCCTGGCGATGGGGAATGGTCACCGGTGAAGAAGGTGATTCTCGGTGCTCCCTATCCTAATGCAGTGAGGGTGTTGACCTCTCAGCTGCGGTTCAGGATTGGAGAGCATGCTCTCTCGCCCGAAGAGTTTGATGCATCATTCTCCAAGGTGGTGGTGGCGATGAACCTGCCAGACCATGAGCCGGTCTTCTACCTCAAACGACGGGGTCGCCGCGAATATCTGAAGATGGTGCGGCAGAGAGACGGATCGTTCCGTTGTGAAGGTGAGCGGTCACGGAAGATGCTCGGATTTTTCATTTGGCTTGAATCGGTGCAGAGTACACTCGGCACCGATGTGACCCGGAGACTCCTCACCTCACCGTTTTTCTCTTCAGCGGGGAATTCCGAGAAAAAAAGCTCCAGCAGTACATCACGAGGTCCCCTCCATCCCCACCGAAAGGGTGCACGTCATCGGAAGAGATAAGAGAGCGGGTGGCGCACCACTCGGTAGTGCATGGATCTCATCATCGGTCAGGTCGGGGATCATGAGGTATCCATTGATGCCCAGGAGCTCGTCACCGGTCGGACGTGCATCATCGCCCAGTCAGGGGCCGGGAAATCCTGGGCTATCGCGGTGATCTGTGAACGCCTCTGTCGCAAGGGCATCGGGTTTTGTATCATCGATACCGAAGGAGAATACCACTCCCTGAAGGAGAAATACCCTGTGCTCTGGCTGGGTTCTGATGAGCGTGCAGACCTGGATATCGAGATAGCGAACATCCGCGAGGTCATGATCAAGGCGGTCAGGAACGGCACCGCTGTCATTTTTGATGTCTCAGAAACGGAAATGCGGGATCGGGTAAATGCCCTCGCCCAGGTTCTGTATGAGATCGCTTCGGAGCTACGGCTCCCCTACCTCCTGATCATCGAGGAGGCGGATAAGTTCATCCCCCAGTCAAGAGACTCGAGCAAGA
>JAJRCM010000008.1 GCA_028678965.1 Methanomicrobiales archaeon
CCCGGTCGTTCAAGCGGGTCCCGTCCCCTACGACCGAATACTCAGCGGTGAGGGCTGCGATCGCCTCCTTGTGCACCATGGTGATCGCCTGGTTGGGATAGCCATGCGCGATCACTATCTCTACCGCCGTCTCCAGAAGCCCTGATTTAAAAACCCATCTCCGGAAGGGGAGACCCACTGCGTCTGCGGCAGCCTGTACATCGGGGATGACTCGATTGGTATCGAACACGAATGAATTCAACTCCACATCATAGTCCCGTGCCAGAAGGAGTGCAGCGAGCGCACTGTCCTTTCCACCGCTGAAAAGAACACCGGCTCTCATCACCCTCGTCTGATGGTGAACTTCTTCTTCTGGGGTGTTATCTGCTTCAGGAGATCCTTTAGCTGGGCATCGGTGATCCGCTGCTTTAACCGGCCACTCTGGGCGAGCATCACCAGCTGCTGTTCCACCGCCTTTGCGAAATCCGGGCGAGTGATCTTGATATTGGCAAGCCGTTCTCGCGCTTCTGGTTCGAGAACCTGCATGAGAACGAGATGAATCTGGGATTCAACATGACGCCGGCGCTCCATCTCATCATCGAGCATCTGCTGCTCCATGGCCTGGCGCTGCAGCTGCTCCATTCTCCGTTTTCTGAGTTCGGCGATCTCGTCGTCTCCCATGGAAACCAGCTCACTCAGCAGTCTTGGCAGATGTACTGGCCGATGACCCGGTCTTTAGTCGCAGGGTGTGGGCAATCTGGTCCACAAATGAGCGACCAGCCGGGGTTACACTACGACCAGACTTACTCTTCTCCACGAACCCCGCGGTTTCCAGCTGCTGCATGATCTTGCGGAGAATGGCCCCGCTCCCTTTTCTGAACCGGTTGGGTCGGGATCCACGATCCCGGTTGCCACCATAGACTGATCGCATCCGCTGGACCCCGACGGGACCGTCGCGGTAGATGCGCCGGAGTACAGCACCGGTACGGATGAACCACCAGTCCGGATCTTCTGGGGGCATCTCACGGTGAACTCCGGTCTTCACCACTGAGGCCCAGGCCGGGGGCTGGATCTCCTTCTTCTTCTTCAGTTCTTCTCCCAGCCTTTTGATGAGCACCTCAGGCGGGATATCATATAATGTCGTCATTGACTGAACCTCGCTAATCAGGATTCAAATAGCCAGTCTTAACATATTGGTAGGCGGGGCTATTATATATTTCGAGCCCGCCTTCAGTCGTCCCCACTTCCTTTTTTCGAGAGAACGATGGTGCGCCCCCTGAGGTCAAGGATCTCCGTTCCTGTACACCCGGCAAGATGTGTCGGGTTGATCTCGGCATTCCGCAGCCATCGTACCTTTATCATCCCGCGCGCCTTCACCTGCCGGCGGATCTCCTCAATCACTACATCGGTGCACCCATTCTTCCCCACCCATACAGTTGGTTTGAGCTCATTGATCCTGCGCCGGTCGATCATGATGCCTCACCACCGGATATCTTCTCTGCCGCCGGCACTGGAAGCAGGTGACCACCACCTTCCCCCGGTGAACCCGCACCCGTGCATTGGTACCAGCCACAAGAAAAGAATAGCAGTGCCGGCAGAACTGGCGGCGGAGAGAGCGGGGGATACGGAGCCGGTGACGCATTGCGATCCTCCGTGCAAGGGCGACGTACCGGTCACTCAGGCCGGGATCCTCGTGGAACCTGAGTGCTGCCTGCTGGAACAGAATCCTGATCCGCTCCCGTGCCAGTTTTTGTGCTTCGGCATTGATTGTCCGCTGGGCCACGTTTTACTCCCTCTCTACAAATGTCCTGTTCATCGCGATGGTACTGTCTCCTAGATAGCGGTCTTGATGACCCGCCGCCCTTCGATGCGGAGGCGATCTTCGCAGAAGAGCTTCACGGCCTCCACGAGGATGCGATGTTCCTTTTCCAGTATCCGGGAAGCGAGTGCCTCTTCATCATCGTTCTGCTGGACTGCTACACATCGCTGGATGATGATGGGGCCGGTGTCCATCCCCTCATCCACGAAATGCACCGTGCACCCACTCATCTGTACTCCATGATCAAGTGCCTGCCGCTGAGCATGCAGCCCAGGAAAGCTGGGGAGGAGAGCGGGGTGGATGTTGATGATCTTGCCATGAAACACCCGGACCGTGGAGGGGTCGAGAAGGCGCATATAGCCGCAGAGAACGAAGAGATCGGCCCTGCACTCCTCCATCATTGTTTTCAGGGCGTGATCATAGGACTTTCTTCCCGGAAAGGTAGAAAAATCAAGAATCTGGCAGGGGATATTCGCCCTCCTCGCACGCTCGATGGCAACTGCGGTGGGGTTATCGGTAATAAGGCAGGTGCATATCGCGGGGATATCGCCCTTCCCTATCCCATCGATGATAGCCTGGAAATTTGACCCCCTCCCCGATGCGAGGACGGCAATCCGTTTCATGTCTCACCCATGGGATCGAGCACCGGTATATCACCCTCCCCCGTCTCGCGGGAGATAGCCAGTTTCAGGGTGGCAATACGGTTCTTCCTCATCTGCATCACCGTAAAAGTAACTCCGCTCTCCTCAATCTGGACACTTTCTCCCTTGCGGGGGATGTGTCCCAGCCGATCAGTGACGAGCCCGGCAACGGTCTCATAGGACTCATGGACCGGGAGGTTAAGGTGAAGTTCTTCGTTCAGGTCCTCCACCCAAGTGTTACCGCCTACGAGATAGGTACTCTCGTCCATCTGCTGGATGGGGGGTTCCTCCCGGTCGTGTTCATCCTGGATCTCTCCAACGAGCTCCTCGAGAATATCTTCGATGGTCACAATCCCGGAGAAGCTCCCATATTCATCGAAAACGATAGCCATATGGACCTGCTTCTGCCGCATCTCTTTCAGGAGGTCATCGATCTTCTTTGTTTCCGGGACGGGAAGGGGTTCATGCATCAGGTCGCGGATTACCACCCCTTCCTTTTTACTGATTACCACAGGAAAGACGTCCTTGACGTTGAGGATACCGACAATGTTATCGATCTGGTCGTGGTAGACCGGAAGCCGGCTGAAACCGGTCTCGTTGAAGATCTTTGTTGCCTGTTCAGGAGTATTACTATCCTCCACCATTACCGTGTCTAGACGGGGAGTCATAACCTCCCGGGCTATGGTATCGCTGAACTCCAGCACGCTGTACAGGAGCTCCCGTTCGTCCTGTTCAATGGCTCCCTCTTCCTTACCCAGATCAATCCACCCCTTAATCTCCTCTTCTGTGATCCCCGGCTTGGCAAAAGCGACGGTCAGGTTGGAAGACCGGCTCAGGCGGTCATAGACCCAGAGAACGGGAGAGAGGAGCCGGGAGAGGAAGTAGATGAAGGGTGCCATTATGAGGGCCAGACGATCGGTCACTCTCACCGCAAAGATCTTGGGTCCGATCTCACCGAAGATGAGGAGGAGGATCACCACCACGAAGGTGGCAATACCCAGCCCTACATCACCGAATTGATCAATGGCAACCGAAGTGGCGAGAGAGGCGGCTGCTACATTCACGATGTTATTCCCAATAAGAATGGTGATCAGGGTATGATCGGGATTCTTTTTCAGAGCAGCGAGTGCCTCAGCACGGCGATCTTTCCTCTGGAGGAGGGTCCGGACCTTTGCCCGGGTGATGGAGATCAGGGCGACCTCAGAACTGGAGAAGATAGCGGAAAAGAACAGGCAGACGACGAACAGCAGTATCTTAAGACCTGTTGAAATCATCTGATCCACGCCGGTCGCAGAGACCTGGCACCATCTTCACTCCCTCGGGCAGGCTGTAGAAATATGGGAGTAGTCATAAATAAAACCAGTGCCCTAGCCAAATGATTCGCGGAGATAAGAGAGCTCCTGTTGCAGGAGATTGAGCCGTTCCTCAAGAGAGAGATCGTGGTCAAAGTTCCGGTCTTCAATCTCCAGGGTGAGATTCCGATCATACCCCCGTTCGGCAAGCTGTCGCAGGACAAAGGCAACCTCACCGGTTTCATGGGCAGGCAAGTGGAGCCGGTCATTCTCCACCCTGGAAACGTGTATATTCACCACCCGGTCCAGACAGAGATCGAGATATTTTCCGATGGCATCCATCGAGGCTGCCATGGCGTGAGAGAGATCGAGAGTAAAGTGGAGCCAGGGCTCACGGTCCAGCAGCTCCTGGACTGCGTCAGGAGTACAGAGAAGAGCATTGACCGCTGGCTCCATATTCTCGATGCTCACCTCCACCTGCTTCCCCGCAGCAGCCTGTCGCAGGATAGAGATATACCGTTCGAACCGGGCATACTCCTGGCCACCGGGGACCCTGCGCACCGTTCGCCTCCCCGGGTGGAGGGTGACTGCTTCCGCACCCACCTCTTCCGCCAGCTCCAGTGCTTCCACAGCGTAGTGACACGAGGCCTCCGCTACCCGTGGATTGATGGAGCAGGGATTCAGATCCAGCACCGGCGCATGCATGGTCAGGGCGGTGAGGTGGTGATGCGACCGTATACAGGTCACCAGTTCGGGAAGAGGACAGTCCCTGATCCAGAAGTGTGGGGTTTCCACCCAGAACTCGATGCCGTCAAATCCCGCCCCTTCCACGTAATCGAACACCTCATCAAGAGGATATTCGTGGAAGAACATGCTGGAGACAGCGAAGTGCACCATGTACCTTCATATGAGGCGCCACCTACATAGAAGTTGATGGGGGGATTCCAGAACAGTGAGGCGGTGCGGCTCATAGAAGAGGTACTCTCCGTCGCTGAGGTTACCACAATTATCAAGGAGGTGCTGGACGACGAACGGCTCCGGGATATCTGGGTCCAGGGGGAGGTAGCCAATTTCAAGTGCCACAGTTCGGGCCACTGCTACTTTTCCCTGAGCGAACAGCGGGGGGGGAAGACCTATGCCATTGATTGCATCATGTGGCGGACTGACGCCAGCACCC
>JAJRCM010000095.1 GCA_028678965.1 Methanomicrobiales archaeon
TGATGGTGCGGGGGGAGTAATTCCTCATCCGCAGGTGGTGGAGGTATCGAGGAATCCACTCGGAAAAATAACCGTTTCCCATGCCCAGTTTTATGTTATCTCTGATTTATTAAGATTTGCGGCAAATGCCTATTCTGCGACACATCAGGATAGTGATAATCATGTCCCTGAGGGGGGTGTGAAGACTCATCTATTGAACACACTTGGGTGTATAAGAGAACCAGTTCGGGGATTTGTGGAATCCAGGAGTTTGATCATCAGTATGGAGAGTTCATGCAGTCTCTAGGTAAACCTTCATAAACAGCGATTATCATAATGAGGTGAAGGAGCTCTCCCCTAAAAACGTGTGACCCGGGCCTGGCGGAGGAATGAAATGGCCCGGTTCTTCTCGCATTTCCCGTTGCCACAGGAGGGTTGTAGTGTGATGGATCCCCAGAGGACCCACACATATCCCTCTCGTACGACAGTATTTAATGTCATACCGTAGGGGGTGAAAGTGAGGATTCTTGAAGCGGTGATAGTCCCCTTTTTATCAATAAGAAACGACATCCATAAACCATATGATGCTATACATTAGAAGAGTATAATATTGAGAATCTGGACCATGTGCAAAGAGTCTTGGTGGTGCAGATTGCAGAGGTAATGGTGAGATGAGCGTGGACGAGGATGCAGGAAATAGCGAAAAATTGATCGACACCGATACACACCTGGGTGGAGCTGAACCGAGTCTTGGAGGGGAGGAAGCCTCTCCTGGCGTGGAACAGATTCCACAGGCTGAACTGATGGATGGGGAGGTAACTGATGCAAGAACTGACCAGAACAAGTACCGGAAATTCAAAAAGGTGGATGGAGCTTCCTACGAGAAGGTGAATCAGTTCCTCCGAAAGCACACCTACATCACCGCCCGCGAATGGGCGATCGCCCGGCTGTGCTCAGATTTTCAGACCAGAAGCGGAGCAGAGATGACCTTCATTGGATCCCATCTCCCGGAGATGGTTCCCTTCATGACCGACACCTATACTCCCCAGGCGGTCAACCAGGCGCGGAGTTCGTTCAAAAAGAAAGTCAAGAAAGCAGGAGCGACCTTCTTTTACGGAGCAATGTGCGGATTTTTCACTGCTGACCAGCTGGATGATATCCTCTTCGAGGCGAGTGAAGTAGCCCGGTTCCTTCTGGAAGTAGAGGGCACCACGCTGGGTGTTGATGACGAGATCGCTATCGAGGACCGTATCACCGAGGTGATGAAGCAGGTTGCTGAGGCATCAGCACGGTTGAAGAAAGTCCGGGACAGCGGGGAAGAGGGAGGCTCAGACTGATGAAGGTGATTCCAGTCGTGGGATACTCCGGATCAGGAAAGACCCGGTTCATCGAGGAGCTCATTCCGGCACTTGGTTCGCGGGGGGAAGTAGCGGTGATCAAGCACCTTGGCGACCACCGATATCATCTTGAGGATGGGAAGGACACCACCCGGTTCTTTGAGCGGGGCGCTACCATCACTGCGGGGATCGATGATCAAAAAACTGTTCTCACCGTACAAGAACGCCACCTCGACCGGGTGCTGAGCATGCTCTCCGATGCAGGGATACAATTTGTGATTGTCGAGGGATTCAAGAGCACCTCCTATCCCAAAATTGTGATTGGCGATCTCACGGTGGAAGGATGCGTGCTCCGCAACCCGACCACTGCGGCAGTCCTTGATTCGCTTCCCCGGTTCGAGGAGTACGTGACCATGGAGGGCATGGTGAAGGATCTGAAGCGGGGGGCGGATATCAACCGGGCAGGGGCGGTGCTCACCTTCAATGGCGTGGTTCGAGAGTGGACAGATGGGGAGAGGACTGAGTACATGGAGTTTGATGAGAGGATTGAGAACAACATCCATACCCTTACCCATCACATGGAGAGCATCCCCGGAATTCTCGGGGTAAAGTTCCATCACCGGAAGGGCCGCCTCCACGCTGGTGAACCAATCACTTTCATTGCTGTCCTCGCCGAACACCGCAGGGAGGCGCTCAAAGCGGTCAGCGAAGCCCTCGATGAGCTGAAGCGCGACGTTCACCAGGCAAGCGAGAGCGGGAGGTAACGGTATGACGCAGGTGAAACTGGAGAAACAATTGTTCGGGACCAACGGGGTGCGGGGAGTGGTGGGGGTCGATATGACGCCGGATCTGGCGCTCAGGATAGGAACCGCTCTGGGGAGTATGACTGAGGGTCGAGTTGCCATTGGTCGGGATACCCGGACGTCAGGTGAAGGCCTTTCCGCAGCATTGAAAGCAGGATTGATGGCCTGTGGTTGCGATGTGGTGGACGTAGGTATCATTCCCACTCCTGGCCTCCAGTACCTGGTGAGGGGGAGATTCAGCGCCGGTGCCATGATCACCGCCTCGCACAACCCGCCGGAGTATAATGGCATCAAGATCATCGATAGGGACGGCACCGAGATGGGGGATGAGGGGGTGGTCCGGCTTGAGGAGCTCGTCTTTTCCGGTTTTTATAGAATCGCCTCCTGGGATAAGGTTGGGAGAGAGAAAAAAGATCCCTCGCTTGTGGATACCTACATCGATGGGGTGGTCGGACAGGTCCCCGCCGCTATCGGCGAAGGTATCCAGGTGGTGATCGACCCGGGATCGGGAGCTGGTTATCATACCACACCGGCCATCCTCTCTCGGCTAGGGTGCAGGGTTCTGACCATCAATGCCACTCCTGATGGCACCTTCCCGGCGAGACTTCCCGAACCTTCACCCGAAGGGCTGGAAGCTCTTGCCTCCCTTGTGACCGGTTCCAATTCTGCGTTTGGGGTTGCCCATGATGGTGATGCGGATCGTGCGGTGTTCATCGATGATAAAGGGAGGTACGTGGAAGAGAACCAGGAGTTTGCTCTTATCGAACAGTTCATCTGCCGCCGCCAGAAGGGGACGGTGGTCACCCCGGTCAGTTCTTCCCTCCTGATCGAAAAGATTGCCTCGAGCTGTGGGTGCACGGTGGAATATACACCGGTAGGTAGTATCTACGTGGCTCGGAGGATGATGGGGATGATAGCGAAAGGGGACCGAGTTGTTCTTGGCGGGGAAGGGAATGGTGGTCTGATCTACCCTGGCCACCAATTCTGCCGTGATGGGGCGATGACTGCAGCAATGATGGTCTACCTCCTTGCCAGTGCAAAGAAACCCCTCTCTACCCTTCTTGATAATCTGCCCAAATATCACATGATCAAGGAGAAACTTGTCACCCGGGAGGGAAAGAAGGTGGTACAGGCTCTGGAAAAGGTCTTCTCTGGAGACCAGCTGGACAGAACGGATGGTATCAAGATTGTAAGAGACCGGTGCTGGGCACTGGTGAGGGGGTCGGGTACTGAA
>JAJRCM010000096.1 GCA_028678965.1 Methanomicrobiales archaeon
ATCGGAACCTCAAGCACACGACGGAAGGCCCAGCTCCTCCGCCACGATCCCTCGATCAATATCAAACCGCTCCGCGGTAATCTTGATACCCGCATCCGTCGATTGGTCGAAGGAGATTTCGATGCAGTGGTAGTCGCTGAAGCAGGACTCCAGCGGCTGGGATACCGGGTAACCGGCCAACGGTTACCTCCCCGGCAATTTGTTCCCACCGCCAACCAGGGGACTATCGCGGTGGTCTGCCGAAAAGACCCTGCTCTTCTACAAACTCTCGTACCTCTTGACCACCAGCCCACGAGAAAGGATGTTCTCCTTGAGCGAGGGGTCATGGAAGAGGTAGGTGGGGGATGCTTCACTCCTATGGGGATATTCTGCCAGGGAGGACACCTGACAGCGGAAATCCTCTCGCTTGATGGAACCCGGCGGGAACGACTGGAGCGGGATCTCACCACCGAGGCAGATGCTCGTCAGGTAGGAAGGGATCTTCGGGTCCGTGGAGCCGAGCTCATCGAACAGGCCTACGTGCGGTTAGGGAGGGGGAATGAACGGTAAAGTATACCTCGTGGGTGCTGGCCCAGGGCGCAGGGACCTTCTGACGTTGCGAGCGCGGGAACTCATCGATTCGGCGGAGGTGATCCTGTATGACCAGCTCGCTGGGGAAATACTCACTACTCTCCCACCGACTGCAGAGTTGATCGATTGTGGAAAATTCGGGAGACGTCATACCCTCGAACAGGAAGAGATTGAGGCCCTGATGGTGGCACGGGCGAAGGAGGGAAAGAAAGTAGTGAGGTTGAAGGGAGGAGATCCATTTCTTTTTGGCCGGGGAGGTGAGGAGCTGGAGACTCTTCTCCTCAATGGGATCGAGGTTGAGATTGTTCCCGGCATCACCAGCGCCATCGCTGTTCCCGGCTGTATTGGTATACCGGTCACCCATCGGGCCTGCGCTTCCCAGGTTACCATTGTCACTGGCCATGAAGATCCTACGAAGGGGCGGATCGGTGTGCGATGGGATCTGCTCGCTAGATTTGAGGGAACCATTATCATCCTCATGGGGATCAAGAACCTGCCTGCTATCTGTGACGCCCTCATCACTCATGGCAAAGCTCCGGGAACACCGGTGGCAATTATCGAGCGTGGTCTCCAGGACGATCAACGGGTCACGGTGAGCACCCTCTCCGAGATCCCCGTCGTCGCGAAACGCAATCATGTCGAACCACCCGCAGTCATTGTCGTTGGTGACGTCGTGGGGTATTACCGCGGGATAAATCTCTGCCATTCCACGTAACAGCGCTCACCACCCGGAATAAAAAGATGTATCAGCAGAGATAGAGTAGTTGTTACGTTGGAGGACGAACGGTGCGCAGCGATGAGCTCAAATATGGTATCAGGAGGGCTCCGAATCGGGCACTCCTGCGATCGCTCGGAATAACCGATGGAGAGATGTCCTATCCATTCATCGGGATTGCTAATGCCTGGAATACCATCGTTCCTGGGCATGTCCATCTGAGATCCCTCTCTGAAAAAGTCCGAGAAGGAATCGCCGCTGGCGGCGGTGTCCCCTTTGAGTTTGGGGTAATCGGCATCTGTGATGGTATTGCCATGGGGCATGAAGGGATGCGGTACTCCCTCCCCTCGCGGGAAGCGGTTGCTGACTCCATCGAACTGATGGTCCAGGCGCACCGCTTTGATGGGCTGGTCTGTGTGGGCACCTGTGATAAGATTGTGCCCGGAATGCTCATGGCGGCAGCTCGTCTGAATATCCCTACCATCCTCCTCACCGGTGGTCCCATGGAGCCCGGACACCTCAAGGGAAGGGAACTCACCCTCACCGACATCTTTGAAGGGGTGGGCATGGTTGCTGAGGGATCCCTCAGCGAGGAAGGATTGCACGAGCTGGAGTGCTGCGCCATGCCGGGATGCGGTTCCTGCCAGGGCCTTTACACCGCCAACACCATGGCCTGCCTCACTGAGGCATTGGGAATGTCTCTACCCGGATGTGCCGCGATCCCCGCAGTGAATGCTGCCAAGCTGAGAATTGCCCGGGAAACCGGTGAACGAATTCCCGCACTGGTACGGGAAGGCGTCACTGCACGGGATATCATCACCGGGGAGAGCCTCAGAAATGCCATTCGGGTGGATATGGCCCTTGGTGGGTCGACCAATTCGGTCCTGCATCTCCTCGCTATTGCCACAGAGTCAGGACTTCCCCTTAACCTTGATGATTTCCAGACAATCAGCGACAAAGTGCCCCATATCTGTGATATGCAGCCGGGAGGCCCTCATTCGATGGTGGCGCTCTACCACGCCGGGGGAATCCCAGCCATTCTCTCCCGACTTTCTGATATACTTGAGGATGCTGTGACTGTTTCTGGTTCAGGGATCAAAGAAATTGCCAGGAAAGCACAGATTATGGATGAGACGGTTATCTGCTCACCTGAAGCACCGGTGCATCATTCAGGTGGCTTAACTATCCTCCATGGCTCCCTAGCACCAAATGGTGCCGTCGTTAAGTGTGCCGCTATTGATACAGCAATGTGGCGTCACCGTGGGCCGGCAAGGGTCTTTGACGGCGAATACGCCGCCATGGAGGCCATTCTTGCCGGGAGTATTGAGGAAGGAGATGTGGTTGTCATACGGAACGAAGGGCCGGTGGGAGGGCCAGGCATGCCAGAGATGCTCTCTCCCACTGCAGCACTGGTTGGACGGGGATACCGCAGAGTTGCTCTGGTGACCGATGGCCGCTTTTCGGGTGGGACCCGCGGTCCCTGCATCGGGCACGTGGTACCAGAAGCAGCTATCGGGGGACCCATTGCTCTCGTTCATAACGGTGATACCATTGCTATAGACCTCCACGCGAGGCGCATCGACCTGCTCCTTGATGCAGCCACCCTCAAGAAACGGCAGAAAGAGAAGCACCCCATCGCCCGTCCACTCACCGGGGTCCTGTCACGTTATGCAGTGACGGTGGGACAGGCAGATCATGGAGCCGTACTCACCACCTTACCCCCTTCTCACCTTTGAGAGCTGTGGTAAGGTAGCCTCCTCAACTCCCACCATTTTTCAATCGATAGCCGGATGAAAGAACATCAGAAAAAACAGAGTGGGATACGGTATCAAGCCCGGTATTGGAGGATGGCACTGGAGAGTGTTCGATCGGCGAGAGCCGCTTTATCGGAAAGGTACTTGATGATGCAACTTTTTCTGGAAAATTCCAGTTTATTCATCAGGGATTCCACCCTGAACAATTTCTGGTCCTCATCGGCAAGTGGAGCACGATCAGCATCCTCCACTTTCTTCAAATACGTCAACGTCTTCTGGGCCATTGTATCAACCATATGATTCCGCCACCCGAATAACCGATCCAATATCCCCATCTTGCTCTCACCACATGATAGGTAGGGTAATATAAAAACGTTATGATAATAAGAACAAAAAATCAGTCTTTTTTACTTTTTTCATAATATTTTCTTGTATATTCCACTGAGGGGGAAAAATAGCAATCAGATCCTCCAATAATAGCAATAGTTGAATTATTTTTGAATTATTAGAGGGGTATTTATATATAGTAATAATTTTTATCCCAGGAAGGATCGGTGCTCCACCTTACTCCACGACAGTAAGTGTACCGTTCTCCAGATCATAGTACAGACCGTGCAGAGCAATGGCTCCACGATGGAGTGCGCTCTTGACCAGCGGGTAATTCCTCAGGTGCTCCAGCTGGAGACGTACATTCTCCAGTTCGATCATTCGCTTCCGTTCAGCAGCAATCCTTGGATCCTCGGTAGGGGGCAGTTTTCGGTCAACCCGCTCTTTTGCCTCCCGGGCATTGTTCAGCCACAGGGGGATGTACACATCGTTTGTCTCCTTGGAAAGGGCTTTCATCGCCCCGCAATCCGAATGCCCGCACACCACGATATCCTTGACCTTCAGGTGATTGAGGGCATACTCAAGAACGGTGGCAAAATTCCAGTCATGTATGGGGACCACATTCCCGATATTTCGCTGGACGAATAGCTCTCCAGCTTTGGAACAGGTGAGCCGTTCAGGGTTCACCCGTGAGTCGGAGCAGCCAATCCACAGGACATTCGGGCTTTGCCCTTGCGAGAGCTTTTTATAAAAATCAAGGTGCTTCTCAAAATCTCGGTTAATAAACTTCAGATTACCCTCTAGTAGTCGTTCGATCATAGATTTACTCACTACATCCTCACCACCATCGGTAAAAAGAGTTGTTATTTTTGCCGGAAGAGGGTCGAAATCCATTCAAATCATAACATATATATCTATCCTTGAAGTGTAGATCAAAACGGTAATGCGTATGGATATAGTGAAGATCCCCAGAATGGATAAGAAGGATTATGACCAGCTGATCAATGAGGGGTATATCTGCCGTATCGCATTCATGGGTGATCGTTATCCCTATGTTGCTCCCTTCCTTTACGTTTTTGATGGAAATTTCATGTACTTCCTTTCAACAAAATATGGCAAAAAGATACAATATTTCCGCAAGAATCCGTATATCTCAGTGGAAGTCGAGAAATATACTCAGGATCTCTCCAACTATACCTTTGTCACCATGCAGGGGAGGCTTGATGAGGTGCGTGATGCTATTGAAAAGAAGAAGATCCGTCAGAAATTTGTACAGATGATCAAGACTCATAATCTCTCCACCAACATCCTTGCTGCCCTTGGTCATTCTCCTAAAGATCCCATCGATTCCATTGCTACAGAAGAGAGGTCTTGCATCTGGAAGCTTGTCGGTGTCGAAGACATTGTGGCGTTGAAGAACCTGTAAACGAGCACGCCATTCCCTTTTTTCCATTTTTTCGAGAAATCCTTCGGTGGAATATGCAGTGAATATCCTCGCGCTACGCTAGGCCGAACTCCATCCCCAAGATAACAAGGGACGTTATGAGCGTCAGTGGAGTGATAAGCATCCCATAATACAAGAAATCCCTGAAGGTGATCCGAACCTCCTTCCCAGCGAGGATACTCATCCACATAATGCCCGCGAGAGAGCCAAGTGGTGTAAGGTTCGCACCCAGATTGGAGCCAACTGTAGTGGCAAATACTGCCGGCAACAATCCCCCAGTAGAGGATTCCCGGATGATGGACGTGAAGGCAACCGTCATGGGGATATTATTTACTACGTTAGCCGTAAGGGCTGAGGTGATCCCATACACTCCTGTCACAAGAAGGGGTGACTGACCACAGATTGCGGAAAGCCTCGCTCCCACCTCACCAGTAATCCCATAGATTCTGAGTGCTTCTACGGTGACAAAGAGGGAGAGGACAAAGGGTATAATACTCCACGGCATGCGATACAGTGAGGTGACCACGTGATTAACCGGCATCGCCTTATTCTTCCGTAAGGGTCCAATGGCATAGTCTCTGATGACAAGAATCCCAAGAAGGAGAAGGGCGAAGGCGAGTGACACTATCCACATCTCAACTCCATACGAGGGAGCTATCATGAGGGTAATGATGCAGCTACCGAGAAGCAGGAGACCCATATATGCCCCCTGGCGATCACTGAGTGCCGAGGAAGGATCCACACAATAGGTGCCAGCCATTGGTTGTGTGATCTCTTTTCTGAAAACCATATAGAGCACTGCGAGGCCGGTGAGACCTGCTCCCAGGGTGGGGAGAAACATCCAGCTGGTAAAGCGATCGAAGCCTATCCCAAATGCGGTGGCGAGGACGATGTTGGTTGGATTCCCGATATAGAGCATCATACTCCACGTATTCGCAGCAAAAAATTCGGCGATAAGGTAGGGGCGGGGATTGATACCGGCATCACGGGTAAAATAAAAGATAAAGGGAGTGAAAGTGAGCACGATGATGTCGTTCGAGGTGAAGGTGGTAAGCACCGAAACAACGACATAGAGTGCAAAAAAAAGGCGCCTGCCATCTCCTCCTGCATATTGCAGGGCAAGGCGGGCGCAGTACTCAAAAAATCCGGTGATATCAAGAAAAATGCTCATGAACACCATAGAAAGGAACAGTATGAGTACCCCGATGGGATTCAGGCCTGCGGTTCCCTCTATTCCTTCGATTATCTGATGGTAATTCAGCACTCCAAAGAGGATGATCAGGAACGGGCCAAAAAGAGCCCCCAAAAAATAGGTCTGCAGCTGGATATTGCGGCCCAAGACGCGGAGATAGAGATAAGGTCGTTTCATGATGAGCGCGATCGTAATCGCAGACGTGAGGAAAAAAAGCAAGAGAACCGCAAGGGGAACCATGGTGATCGCTGACGTGAAGGTAGGCATGCCGATCACATCTATCTGGCGCTTCGGTGTCATGGATATGACATATGAGAAAGAAATAAATCTGGGGTAGGTACAACTAACAAGACACCTGATATCGGTGATTGCGATGTCCCTGGTGGTGTGAACCAGCACAATGAACAGAGAACAGTACGCTCTCTACTCCACAGTCACGGTCAGCGCACAGGAACCATTCCACCGTTGGGTGACCATGGCATGAAGAAGGGTGCCATCGAGATTAAAGAGGAAGGTTCCACCCACTATTTTATCAGTGAGAACTATTTCTACAAATCCGATACGTATTACTCCGTCCTCCACCACGAGCTTGAGGGCTTTACTACCGTCCCCTCGAGTGCTGATATGATCGAGGCGTTCGTGGTGCCCATATGCCTTGAGAAGGCACGGCGACACGGCATTCCGGTGTGCCCGTGGGAGATATCGTATGGGTACCTTCCCCTCCCTGCAATTGTCTACGGCATTCATTACTTTTCTGATCCCGCGGACTATGGGATCCTCAAAGATGGGGAGATTGCCCAGGAGATCATCAAGCATATCACCAATGCCGGTCGATACCCCTTCTGTTACCAGCCTATCGACCGCTCAGCCGAAGTGATCCCGTTCGTGACAGTTTTCGGAGAGACCACTATCGAGATTCCCCAACTTCAGGAGATGGCAGCGGCAGTCTATGCTACCTTCCATGTCCCGCTCCTCACCATTGTTGCCGTTGAATCTATGGGTTCCTATCTCCTTTCCTCCCTCTCCAGTGCCCGGTATTCAAAACTCTCCCACGAGGATCAGAGCTTGCTCAAACGAACACTAGAGGAGTGCTGAGATGGCGAATCTTGGTGTCTTTGTGGACCGTCAGACACTGGGGAATGCCGAACAGCTGACCTCCCTCATACGAATGAGAGATACGGCGGAGGGGATGGGGCATGAGGTGTATTTCATCTTCCCTGTAGACATCAAGAAGATTGCCAAACTGGATGCCCTCTTCATCCGGAGCCGGACAGACCCTATGAATATCAGTTTTGTTGCTTCTAAGCTAGCAGAATATGCGGGAATACCGGTGATCGATGACTCCCTCTCTATCCAGATCTGCTCGGACAAGATCAACATGTACCAGCACTTGATGAAGCACGGTGTCCCCATCCCCGCGACCG
>JAJRCM010000097.1 GCA_028678965.1 Methanomicrobiales archaeon
ATGATATACACATAGACCTTGTAGGAACCCGGGGTGAGATCGACAGGTACTTGATACTGCCGGGTCCCTGATGCAAACTGGATGAAATCAGCTTTCTTGTAGATCTCGGTCTGGGTAAAATCCCGGATTTCGGAGATGGTCACCTGCAGCACCGCCTGTACTGGTTGACCATCATTGGTCGCGGTGATGAACAGATTCCCATTCTCGAAGGAGATTGTACCTATCGAGGCCGACATGCATCCTGCTACTGCCCCACTGAGGAGGAGGGCTATACCGATGAGAAAGAGATATCTGCTGGCCATTACCTCAATGTAAAATCTATAAGATTTAAAGGTATGTGGTTGCATCGCTATGGGGCTTTCACTTTTCATAATTCACCACTACCTCCCCCCAGTCACAGCAGAACCGGCCATTCGTAGGGTATCACTATCTTGCGAGGTGGATGGATTTCCTGAATAGTCCCCTGTTGGAGGAGGAGTCAGTCGTCAGTGATCATGTCCAAAAAGACCATACTCACCCAGGGGTTGTATACATAAATGAGGGGTCTATATTTACACCCTGAACGGACCAGTTCTCCCCGAAGCAGGCCAAGGATTACGGGAATGATGCATCCGATAGTGATTAGGTCGCCAGACCAGACCGCGATGATGATGAACCGACTAAAGAGAGAGAAAGAGCGTTATAAGAGGGGGGGAAGGGAACCACCGGAAGGATGCCTTATCACTCCTCAGGAGACTCCACCTTCTCTACAATGACCCGAACCCTATCCCCCTGCCGAAATTCATGCCCGCGGGGGACATCAATATTAAACCAGAAAGAATCCGGCCGATCACAGGTCTCATCCTGTGACATCAGACAATCTTTGTACTCGTTGACACGGCCGATAAAATCAATTTTTGCAATAATCTCAATTTTCCTGGCCATCAACCATACTTGAGCGCCGGGAGCTTATATCATAGCGCTTTCTGGATTACCATCCACGTCGTGCTGTTGGAGTAGCTCCACGGGACAATCTTCAATTCATCACAGATATCAACAAGAATACGAAGGTTCGTACCCACTTCCTTTGAGGAGAGCCCGAGATCTTTCGCGATGTATTTTGCTTTGAAATAATGCTTTCCCCGATCGAGCCCGGAGATAAGATAGAAGAGAATCTTGCGCTGGCTATCACTGTACTTCTTTTTTATCCGATCCCGGACGGTCATACCGGTTTCTCTCCTGTGGTGAAATAGTGCCTGTGGCTGCTTAAATATTGTGTTTACCACAACTTCCCCACCGGCTTCCCCAACTCAGACCCTGGCCAGGGCGATTGTAATATTATCCGATGACCGTTCCACGACTTCATCCAGCAAGCGATCAGCAAGCGAGGAGAAAGGTTCGTACCGCACCAGTGCGATAAGATGGTCCTCATCAATCGCTTCATAGAACCCATCGCTCGCGAGGAGCACCGTATCCCCTCCCTGGACCGGTATCGTGCAGCTATCCACCCTGGTATCAATTCCAAGGGCACCAGTGATAAGGTGCCGAAAGGGGTGTGAACGGGCTTCGCGTTCAGAGATGAGTCCGCGGTCCACAAGATCCTGGACCGCTGAATGGTCTCTTGTTTTCATGATCAATCGATCCCGGATGAGGTATGCCCGGCTATCACCCGTGTGAACAACGGTCACTTTTCCCCCACGAATCAGTGCGGTAACAAGGGTTGTACCCATCCCCTCACAGGGGCCATGTGCTCGTGCTCGTATCGCAGTATCCACCCGGGCGAATACGTCTCTGATCAAGATTTCAGGATCAGTTGTCTCCTCAGTTAGTGCCGTTGCATTTCTCTCTAACGTCTGGATAGCAATACCAGATGCCACCTCGCCCGCCCGGTGACCACCAAGACCATCGGCGACCGCGAGAAGAATTACCTCACCCTGCCTGAACACCAGAAAATCATCCTCATTGTGGGATCGTCCGCCAGGATGGGAGAGTGCTACGACAGAGGATCCGAGCACCATTCTCCGGACATTCATCCCGGTTTTCGGCATCAGCTCACCTGAATAGCAGTAGGGGGCAGAGCGCCATTGAGTGCCGAGGATCAGGCACTCCCGCTCTGGGTCTCTGCCCGGCCAATTTTCGCAACCAGCCCCTCAATAACCGTGGTACGCATCCCCTCTACAAACTTGATACTTCCCACCACCAGGTGTCCCCCTCCACTGATGCCACCCCCCGTTATCTCATCTCTCAACTCTCGGACCATTCGGGGTATATTCATCAGTACTCCCTTGGACCGGAGGACCGCAAAGTCAGGACCCACCCCAATACTTACCACCGGTTCACCGGGATGTTCCTTGCAGAGCCGATCGTGGACCTCGCCCGAGGTTTTTCCCGGGGGTGGGAAGGTAAATTTATGGGCAAACAGTTCCACATCAAAGAGAAAGAGGTGCGCCCCATTATGGAGCCTGCGTCCTTCAACATGGGGCATCAATGCTGCCATCTGCTCTTCAATTGCCCCGTTTGCCTGATCAACAAGGAGCCGAATGAGAGACTGGTGCACCCCGGCATCCTTGGTAACATCCAGGATATATTTGACAATCTCCCTCCCATCATTGAAGCGGAGCCAGAACTGTTCATAATCCAGGGCAAGGGCAATTTCCTTGCAGTGTTCTTCAGAATACTCATCGCGTACCAGGGAGAGATAGAGACTCCGCTCTCCTGCTTCGCTGCGATCGCCAACGGCTGATACTGCGGGGAAGTGACGGATCTGTCCCTCGATCGCTGGATTTATCATCCGGGCAATTTCTGTGCCCAGCATCCCGGAGGTGATACCAAAATCCCCACCGACATGGTAGGGATTGACGTGGGCACGAAGATACTGATCGATCTCCTGATCTGGATGGTGATGATCCACGACGATCACCGGCAGCCGGAAGATGCGAGCGATCGTGAGGGAGGGTTCATCCTCCATCGTAGACCCATTGTCCATGAGTATCACCATGGGAAGTTTCTGGCCATACCGAATCCGATCCTTCAGGGCAAAATCGAGGTCTCGGGTGATATCCTCAAGCTCATAGAAAGGGGCTTTGGAGGGGGCACGCTTCATCATGAAATAGTCTGCGTCAAAGTCACTGCCGTTTTCCCGTAAGAGACCTGTTACCGCCAGCTCAATCGCCACCGCCGCACATATCCCGTCAGCATCCGCATGGTGGCGTATGATGATGGGTTGCGCTTCAAAGATTGCCCTTCGTATCAACTTTGCCACCTTTCGCATGGCGGGTTTCAACTTCTCCAGCGTCTCGCTCTTGATGAGGAACGGCAGATCCTCTGGTTCAGCCCGGGCTTCGATGACCGCTTCAAACGTAGCCCGGACTCGCTCTCCATCCTCCCCAGTCATAACTGCCAGCGACGACACCTCAACCTGAAGCTGACTGTTCCGAGTCATCACTTCACCAATCATGGTCACCGTATCGCCGAGCTGTACTTCTGGATACGCTCGCACCCCGGCTTCAATAAAGGCCGCAGCATTTCCGATACCGGATCCATCGCTGATAGTGAAGATGGTTGGTCCACTGGTCTGCTTGATCTGGGCGACGATGCCCTCTATCCTCACGGATCGCCCCAGATACTGGGAAAGTTCCTTGAGCCTAACGGCAGCAGACTTCTTGACGACCACTTCGGTGTGGTACACGGAGGGGGTGACTTCCTCAAGATCGATATTCCCATTGCTTCGGATGGCAAGCACCTTCACCAGCACCGGATCCCGCTCATTATGCCGGGTTTTCAGGTTACTCTTGTGGATAAGTCCCTTGACCCGGTCATTCAACTGGACGAAGGTCCCAAAATTCGCAAATCCCTGAACACGTGCAATATAGATCTTCCCCTCTTCCACCTCACTCAAGGTACAGTCAGCACTCAAGTGGTAGACAATGATTCCTTTCTCTAATCCCATCTTTTGAACTCCTGGATCCATACTCATCCAATTTCCCGTCAGCCAGTCCTCGATCGTACGCCCGGCACTGCGAACAGGCAAAGGAACAGACGGGGATGGCTATGGAGCATATTCTGATTCGATAGCACCTGCCACGTGCTGAAATCGACTTTTTACGTTGCATAGGTACTCGGTCTCCAGTATAATCAAGGTATAGATACCAGGCCAGATAGCC
>JAJRCM010000009.1 GCA_028678965.1 Methanomicrobiales archaeon
CAACCTTGTCCTTATCTGGTTTTTCTTTCTGTGCCCCTTCTTCACCGGTCTGTCCCTCACTCGCACCGGCATGTGCATGCTCTGAAGCGTATTTCTTGGCGGCCTCCTCGTAAACGGCAGTGCCCGCTTCCTGGAGGACTTTCTGGAGGTGCTCAGTCTCCTGTTTTATCTTTCCGATGTCCTGCCCACTCAGAGCATCCTTCGCTGCTTTCATCGCAGCCTCTATATTTCCCTTCTGCTCGGTGCTCAGCTTCTCACCAAGCTCAGCAAGAGTCTTTTCTGCAGTGTAGACCAGAACGTCAGCATCGTTCCTGGTCTGGACTTCTTCTTTCTTTTTCCTGTCCTCATCCGCGAATTTTTTCGCCTCACTGACCATTCGCCCGACTTCTCCTTCCGAAAGCTTGGTCGAGGCTGTAATGGTCATCTTCTGCTCCTTGCCCGTGGCAAGGTCTTTCGCTGACACATTCAGGATGCCAGAAGCATCGATATCGAAAGTCACCTCTATCTGGGGGACACCCCGCGGAGCTCCGGGAATCCCCACCAGATTGAACTGTCCGAGGCTGATATTATCCTGTGCCATGGATCTCTCACCCTGAAGGACATGAATGGTGACCGCGGTCTGGAAATCAGTGGCAGTGGAGAATATCTGGCTCTTCTTGGTGGGGATGGTGGTATTGCGTTCGATGAGGGGTGTCATCACCCTTCCCAGCGTTTCGATACCGAGAGTGAGGGGAGTGACATCGAGGAGAACCATGTCGGTGATCTCTCCCGCGAGAATGGATCCCTGTATGGCAGCTCCCATCGCCACGCATTCCATCGGATCTACTCCCCGTTCTACCTTATTTGCCCCCACATACTTTTCGATGAATTTCTGGACGATGGGCATCCTCGTCGGTCCACCGACAAGAATAACCCTGGCGATACTGTCTTTGGTGAGTTTCGCATCTGAGAGCGCCTGTTCCATGGGGTGAACACACCGGGCGATGATGGGATCGATCAACTGCTCGAGCTTGGAGCGGGTAAGCTTTAAGGAGAGGTGCTTGGGTCCCAGTTTGTCAGCGGTGATGTACGGGAGATTGATATCTGTCTCCAGTACCGTGGAGAGCTCGATCTTGGCCTTCTCGCCCGCTTCACGCACCCGCTGAATGGCCATTTTATCATTTCTGAGATCGATTCCCTCCTGTATCTTGAACTCTCCCACAATCCAGTCAATGATGGCATTATCCATATCGGTGCCACCGAGTTGAGTATCACCTGAGGTAGAGAGGACGGCAAAGGTGCCATCACCAAACTCCATGATGGTCACATCGAGCGTACCGCCACCAAGATCGAAGACCAGGATTTTCTGGGCACCCCCTTTGTCGAGCCCGTAGGCCATTGATGCGGCGGTGGGTTCGTTCACCAGCCGGACCACGTCCAGGCCGGCAATCTTTCCTGCATCCTTGGTCGCCGTCCGCTGGTTGTCATTGAAATACGCGGGAACGGTAATGACCACTTTCTTCACTTCTTCCCCTAGAAATGCTTCCGCGTCTCGCTTGATCTTCTGGAGGATGAAGGCAGAGATCTGCTGGGGGGTATACTCCTTTCCGTAGATGGAGTACTTGTGCCCGGACCCCATCTTTCGTTTCGCGGCCATCACCGTCCCTTCCGGATTAGTGATTGCCTGTCGGCGTGCGGGTTCACCGACCAGCATCTGCCCATCCTTAGTAAAGGCAACGAATGAGGGAAACATCTTCCCTGCGACAGTCACTCCTTCCGCGGAGGGGATGGTGGTGGGTTTTCCTCCAAGCATCACAGCTGCTTGACTATTCGATGTTCCGAGATCTATTCCGATGATCTTCTCCTTTCCCATAAGATTCACTCCTGTTGTACTTTTTTCTCTGCAATTTTTACCTTTGCTGGGCGGATCACCTTGAACTTCAGCATGTAGCCGGGCTGAAATTCCTCTATGATGGTCCCTTCCTCACAATCGCACATCTCCACGCAGAACGCCTCGTGGTAGTATGGGTCAAATTTCGCTCCGATTGTCTCGATACGTTTGAGTCCATGCCCTTGGAGGATCTTAAGAAAGTTTTTGTGAAGCATTTCCAGAGCCTCCCTGTGCACTGCCTCACGGGGGACGGACAGCATTCTTCCCATATCATCGAGGATTTCCAGAAGTTCGGTCACCAGCCGTTCCTCGGCAAGACTGATAATCATCTCCTTTTCTTTATCGAACTTCTTCCGGTAGTTGTCGAAGTCTGCCTGGAGGTATTTGAGCTGGTTCAGGCGATCCTCCGCGAGCTGTACCTGTTCATCCAGTTCTTTCTGGAGCCTGGCACACCGGTCATCAGATTCGGTCAGCCAGGCATCGGATCCCTGTGATTCGTCTGCCTGAGTGCGTTCTTCATCACTCATACCCACTCAGCACCGGATCTAATCTGTAAGCACTACTATATTTAATTTCTCATATTTCCACTTGGA
The DNA here is from genome assembly GCA_028678965.1 of Methanomicrobiales archaeon. Taxonomy (GTDB): domain Archaea; phylum Halobacteriota; class Methanomicrobia; order Methanomicrobiales; family JACTUA01; genus JAJRCM01. The sequence continues at coordinate 2,464 of JAJRCM010000009.1, forward strand.
TTGGGCCTTATTTTTGATTTCCCTTCTGTAAGAGGGAGTTTTTAATTTTTTTCATTTATTCAACTTTGTTAGGATTAAAACAAATTTATTTAAAAAATTGTAGCGATTTACCTTGAGGGATTGGCTGATGATGGATAAGGGTAGTATCCCCTACGTGGACAGCCAGATTGATCCTGCAAAGCCCACGAGGGGGGGGAGTGGGAAACAAGTGGAATGGAACAATTCTTTTGCGAAGTATCCTGATGTTCCCTTTATGGCTGTGTATTGATGGCGAGAATAGTATCCATATCAACGTGTTCTTCAAACCACCTAGCACATTTCTCGTAGGGATCATCAATGGCATTTTCCGGCAGAGGGGTAAACCTGATCCCTTTTCTACTATAGAGAAAGGAGAGGAGTGCGTTGACCGCTGAAGGATTCTGGAAGAGACCGTGCAAATAGGTTCCGATCACCAGTCCATCGTCACTCACCGCACCTTCTTCGATAAAAGCCCTTTCTACCGATCCCCGTTCCGTCTCTCCCATGTGGATCTCATATCCTTTCACTTTCTCCATCAGTGAGAGGATCGGGGGGATAGAGCATGGTGTACGGCATACCTGTCTTGTATTTTTTCCATACTCACCAAAATTGGTCTTCACGTCCAGAAGGCCAAGACCGGGATAGATGCCCGCTTCTGATTCAATTCCAGAATCTACGATCTCTTTTCCTAAAATTTGATAACCACCGCAGATCCCGATAATGGGGGTCCCCCGTTCACGTGCACGAAGTATCTCTCCCCATGTTCTACTGTTTCGGATCGCTTTGAGATCGGCCACCGTATTTTTTGTTCCAGGGAGGAGGATGCAGTCATACGTTGCAAGAGAGGATCCAAGGGGAAGATAGTGCACCGAGGCATAACGTTCCAGCAGCTCAAAATCAGTAAAGTTGGAGATATGAGGGAGGCGTATCACCGCAATTTTGACGGGGTGGTCCAAAGATCGTTTATCAGCAATCGAGAGTGAGTCTTCACTTGGGAGGACTATATCGGTAAAGGGGAGAACACCCAGAACAGGGATACCAGTCAGATCCTGGATGATTCCCACTCCGTCATTGAACAGCGTGGGATCTCCCCGAAACTTATTGATGATAATCCCCTTTACGAGCCTCCGCACATCAGCGGGGAGTAGCGCAAGTGTACCATAGATCTGGGCAAAAACTCCTCCCCGCTCAATATCTGCCACCAGAATGATAGGAAACCGGAGTTCCCGGGCAAGACGGATGTTGGCAATATCTCTGTGATACAGGTTTACTTCTGCTGCACCCCCCGCTCCTTCAACCACCAGGTGGTCATGGACCTGAAGCAGACGCTCAGCGGCCTCCAATGCTATTTCAAGGAGGTGATTCGTCTCGGTATAGTACTCGCTGATGGGGACGTCCTTATATGCCCGCCCCAGTAGCACAATCTGAGAGGTCTTTTCTCCCGTTGGTTTAAGGAGGATGGGGTTCATGTCCACATGAGGAGAAAGGCGTGCCGCTCTTGCCTGTACCGCCTGAGCAATCCCTATCTCCCCCCCAGCTTCGGTGACATAGGAGTTGAGGCTCATATTCTGGGATTTATACGGGGCGACTGAGATGCCCCGATTGACAAGAGTCCGGCAGAGTGCAGCTACTACCGTGCTTTTTCCTACATGTGATGCCGTCCCCAGCACCATTAAGGACATATTTTTCCTCTGCCTCTCAGGTTAACAACATGGATGTCTGAAAATAAAATGAATGTGTAATAGGTTTTTAGGTGATGTGTGGCTGTTCTGTCAACAGCTCGTTGGTGCTGACTGTAATCTGCCATCACCAGAACGATTCCGATCAAGAGACCTGTTTTTTATCCTGTAGTACATCATTATTCCTTCTCACCATCCCAAAAACCATCACACGAAAAATATCGAATGTTATGAGATGTGGGAATTATGGGTCAGGGATTGGTGATACTCTATCGCAACAAAACGATTGAGAGAGAGATAAAAGTGACTAAATTTTCTCATGAGAATTACTTTTTCGGGTATCCGATTGCTCTAAGGCTTTCTCTGATCTCATCGAGAATCACCGGATCATCGATGGTGGCGGGTACATGATATGGTTCTCCGTCTGCAATCTTCTTCATCGTACCCCGCAGGATCTTGCCAGAACGCGTCTTAGGGAGGCGTTTCACGATAATGGCAACCTTGAAAGAAGCGATAGGCCCGATCCGATCCCTCACCATCCGGATCAGCTCCCCGATAATCTGGTCGCGTTCCCGCGTTACCCCCGCTTTCAGGACGATGAACCCCAGCGGTACCTCCCCCTTCACCTCATCGGCGACACCGGTCACCGCACATTCTGCGACGTTCGGGTGTGAGGCAAGTATCTCCTCCATCGCCCCCGTGGAGAGCCGGTAGCCGGCAGTATTAATGATATCGTCTGTCCTGCTCATGATCCAGAGATAGCCCTCCCCGTCAATGTACCCCGCATCACCGGTAAGATAATACCCGGGGTAGATTTCCAGGTAGGTTCTCACAAAATCGCGATCGTTGTTCCAGAGTGTGACGAGATTCCCCGGAGGAAGGGGAAGCCGGACAACAATACTCCCAATGGTCCCTGGAGAGACATCACTTCCCGTATCATCAAGCACCCGAACATCATATCCCGGCATCGGTTTTGTGCAGGATCCGGGTTTCACCGGCAGCATTCCTAATCCTGCCGCGTTCCCCCCAATTGCCCATCCCGTCTCGGTCTGCCACCAGTGGTCGATGACCGGAACCCCGAGCAATTCCTGTGCCCAGAGAAGGGTATCGGGATCGCACCGTTCCCCAGCGAGAAAGAGCGTCCGGAACCGTGAGAGATCGTACTTCCTGATAAAATCGCCTTGGGGATCCTCACGCTTGATGGCACGGAATGCCGTAGGGGCGGTGAAGAGGACGCTCACCTTATGTTCAGCGATCACCCGCCAGAAGGCACCGGGGTCCGGGGTCCCCACCGATTTTCCTTCATAGAGAATTGTGGTGCAGCCAGCTGACAGGGGTGCGTATACAATATAGGAGTGCCCCACCACCCAGCCGACATCCGATGCGGCCCAGAACACCTCACCGGGATCGACACCGTAGATGTTCTTCATACTCCAGTGGAGTGCAACCAGGTGACCACCGTTGTCCCTGACAACTCCCTTGGGGACTCCGGTCGTACCAGAAGTATAGAGGATATAGAGCGGATCGGTTGCTGCCACCGGGACACAGGGTGCCCTTCCCCCATTCATGAGGGCGGACCAGTCACGATCCCGTCCCTCAACAAGCGATGCCCGGAGCTCGGGGCGCTGCACGATGATGCAGTGTTCTGGTTTCGCAGCCGATTGCTCGATAGCCCGATCAAGAAGTGATTTATAGGGAATAATTCGGGTAATTTCAATGCCACAGGATGCAGAGATTACCAGCCTTGGTTTCGCGTCATTTATTCTTGTGGCCAGCTCCGGTGATGCGAATCCCCCGAATACAACCGAATGGACTGCACCGATGCGGGCGCAGGCAAGCATGGCGATGACTGCTTCCGGGACCATGGGCATGTATATAACAACACGATCGCCTTTCACAACCCCCATGCGGCTGAGACCATAAGCACACCTCGCTACCAGGTCAAGGAGATCCTGGTAGGTATAGATTTGTTGTGTCGCGGTCACCGGGCTATCGTATATCAGGGCCGGTTGATTGCCCCTCCCCTGCTCCACATGCCGGTCAAGGACGTTATAACAGGTATTCAGCACGCCACCTGGAAACCAGCGATAGAACGGTGGATGGGTGATGTCAAGCACCCGATCTGGAGGTTTATACCAGGTTATCTGTTCTGCTGCCTTCCCCCAGAACCTCTCAGGATTCTCCAGAGAGTACCGGTAGACCTCATTATACCGGCTCGCCATACCCCTACTTCACGCCCTGCATTATCACGTAGCAAGGTATTCATCCCGGCCGAGCAAAAACGTTATTATTTTCATTATAGCGGCAATGAGAGGGATAAAATTTAAAAATTTTGGTTTTTTTTATAAAATAACCGTAAAATGACTGCGAAAATTTTCGAATTCAACGGATTGTTTATCTTTTACTGATTGTCATCCATATATGGTGATCTGTGGTGCGAAATATTGGTGATGCCCTGGTGGCCCTCTTGGTGATCACCATCATGTCCGGTCTCGGGGTGGCGATAGCACTTCCCCCCGTTTGATCGAGCGATTCAGAAAATAATCACGACTAATCTCTTCATCGGATTTTTCGTCTTGCCATACATGGCGGCATGAAGAAGGGGTGGCCTCTTCTCTAATGAGGGCGACTTCTAATAGACAAATGACGTCAGATACTGTGGCGAACACGTAGTCCTTTCAATCAGGTGGCCCCCACTTATTTTTCCATACAGAAGACCCTGCTGGTACAATGTTTTCAAACTGCGTCATGTCTGAATAGATCCAGCGAATTTGATCTCTGCATGTGCGGGAAGAACGTGCCTTTTATGTCTCACATTTTTTTTGCAGGAAAGGGATGTAAAAAAGGGATCAATTTCTGTTCCTGTGGAGGTAGTCGAACGCCACCGCAAGTGCCACGATGAGACATCCGCCTAAAAAGAAGGCAATCACTGCTTCAAGGGGATACATAGAGAGCATCGGCGCTATTTCTGGAATGGTCCCGCCATCCATTGGGAAAGTCGGAGCTGGAGCTCCCAGAAGCTTTGGTTCGGCACCAGGGATAGTGAGTATCGGCTGCAGGATGGCAAGAACGATGCTGATCGCACAGGTAATCCCGAGTGCCGGGGCATATTGCATCAGAACTGATTTGATATCCATTCTCTTCGGTGCGACGATCAGGATCTGGTTCTTCAGGCCGTATACCTTCACCTCTCTGCCCTTGACGCTGTATTTGGTATTGACCACTTCAAGAAGATCCGCATCGAGCAGGTTATCGATATGATATTTTGCCGTATTGATGGGAACATGGAGGGTCTCCGAAACACTGGAGAGGGTCATGGGGCCCTGTGAAAACCGATCGAGAATATCACTGGCGAGCGGACTTGCGATCGCCTTGCCTACTTTTTGCGCCCGTTCATCTGTCGGGTCAAGGACCACAACACTCTCATTCTGCATATGTATAACAACCTCACAATCGAATCTCTTCAACCAATCGCTGTTGGATGCCAGATTATCTCTATGAAGGGACGTTGGTCCCATCACCGTGTATTGGTATATGAGATATTAGGAGTACCTACGTGGCAATCACTGATAAAAAGTTATATAGCTACGATTTTTTTCGTAATATAAAATCACCAGGCGAGGGGGAGATGTGCGGGAAAACGCTTCCCCTTCCCGCCACCGCGGGAGTGAAGGGGTTTACACAATTCTGAGGGAACGGGAGATCCTCATCGTGAATGGATAGAGTGCCAGCTTTGTCGATGACCGAGTGCAGGGACCACGCCGTGTGGGAATGGATAGGAAGTGTAAATGAAATGAAAGCTGGATATCTCAATTCGTCCTCTTGAGGCCTCTCGCAAATGCCCGTGCTCCTGCCAGATCTTCCTCATTTGGCCTTCCTTTATTTATCCCCCCAAAGAGCTTCATGGGACCGAAGGTATCCCATCCCTTGCAGGAGAATTCTCCTATAATGGAGAATCCCCTGGTTGCCAGCCGTTCCTTCAGGGCTGCATGTTCCTCTATCCCTCCCTCGCCACTGGTAGAGAATATAAAAGCCTTTTTTCCGGTGACTGCTGGGAGGGTCTCTACAAACTGGAGGAGTGTCTTGTGATGCTTCCAGAAATAAATACCGGAACCAAATCCCACCAGATCATACATAGCAAGTGGGCGAGATGATGCTTGTGCGACGGGAACAAGGTCTGCCCCCAGCTCTTCTGCCATTACCTTTGCCACCTTTTCGGTATTCTGGTGGTGAATTGAAGTATAGATAATCAGAGTCTTCATGGGGCCATTCCTCCCTCTATGAGAATGTGCTGCTGGTTGTTTAAAGTCTCCGCCTCCCAGGGGGTGGTCGATCCGATATCCATCCCGATCGCGAGCTACCATGGCAGCTAGGCGGGAAACTACATCACCTCTCCTGCCTGACCGTACAGCAGGACATGAAGATCGGGTACCCCTGCATCAACCGGACCATTGGCTGCAAGGGCGACCGCTCATTTCGCCTCGCTTCATATTCGGATGAACGTCTGGCAGCGACGATCAAGAACAACCTGGACTGTCTCCTTACCGTCCTACGATGGAACGTGGAGCACCGGATTTTCTTCTTCCGCATCACCTCCGATTTAATCCCCTTTGCCTCTCATCCGGTGTGCACGTTTCCCTGGCAGGAGCGGTTTGCCAGTGAGTTCCGTTCTATCGGTCAGTTCATACGTAACTATGAGGTCCGTATCTCCATGCACCCGGACCAGTTCGTTCTTCTGAATTCACCTGATCATGGGGTGGTTGAACGAAGCCTCCAAGAACTCATCTACCATTCAGAAGTCCTCAATCTCCTTGATCTGGATCGCACGGCAAAGTTCCAGCTTCACGTCGGCGGCATGTATGGTGACCGGGAACGGAGCATCCAGCGATTTGTGAAGATGGTCTCTTCCCTTGACGAACAGATTCTCAGGCACCTCGTCATAGAGAATGATGAGAAACTCTATTCAGTCGCAGATTGTTTTGGTGTGTTTGAGAAGACCGGGCTGCCAATACTGATCGATATCTTCCACCACACCTGCCTCAACCATGGTGAGGATCTGCAGGATCTCCTCACCAAGGTTGCCTATACCTGGCGAAGGGAGGATGGTATCCCCATGGCAGATTACAGTTCGCAGCACCCGTCAAAACGAACCGGCTCGCATGCTGAGACACTTAATGAGGAGGGCTTTCGGAATTTTCTGGTAGCATCCTACCCCCACAACATGGATCTCATGCTGGAGATAAAAGATAAAGAGAGAAGTGCCCTCCGGGCAGTTGAACTTGCTTCATTGGACACGAGATTTTACGATGGAAGAGCGTAGCGCAATTTCTGACATAACGTGACAGTACTCAAAGACGGTGCTCATGGGCAGTGGTTACCGCCAATCTCCCGGTCAGAAGATCTTCGTCTCCTCGCATCCTTCCCCCCACTATTCTTCACATAGCGGTGAGTATATAACTATACGAGAGGAGGGGTTTCTATAGACTCTGGATCCTTAGCCTATGATCGATCCCATTCTGACTGCGAACCCCGTGATCCTCGCTCTCCTTGCCGGTTGCGGAACCTGGGCGCTCACAGCACTTGGTGCATCAACCGTATTCCTGACTCACCAGGAGGATCGGCGGCTTCTGGATACCATGCTCGGTTTCGCAGGAGGGGTGATGATTGCCGCCAGCTTCTGGTCACTCCTTGCACCGGCCGTGGAACTCTCGGGGGGTGGGCGATTCCCAGCATGGATTCACGTGGGAACAGGGTTTCTGATTGGGGGAATTTTTCTGCGTGTCGTGGACTACCTCATCCCCCACCTTCATATCGGCTTTCCCACCACCATGGCAGATGGCCCCGCCAGCGGCCATTCGAAGAGTACCCTCCTCATCCTTGCCATCGCCCTCCATAATATTCCTGAAGGGCTGGCAATGGGTATTGCGTTTGGTGCCGTTGCCGCAGGATTTCCCCATGCTACGCTTGCCGGAGCGGTAGCGCTGGCACTGGGCATCGGGGTCCAGAATTTTCCAGAGGGTCTGGCAGTCTCCCTGCCCCTGCGGAGAGAGGGGAACTCCGCCAGCAAGAGCTTTTTCTGCGGGCAGATCTCGGGAGTGGTGGAACCCCTGTCTGCCTTCATCGGTGCTGCCGTGGTGATCGGTGCTTCCTCTCTTCTTCCCTATGCCCTGGCCTTTGCCGCAGGAGCGATGATCTTCGTGGTAGTGGAAGAAGTCATCCCTGAGTCGCAGATCCATGGCAACACTGATCTGGCCACGATGGGCACATTGCTGGGATTCGTGGTGATGATGGCCCTGGGTATCGGTCTGGGATAACTGGGGAGAGATCACACCGATAGCCTGCACGTACTGCGGATTTGAGACTGATGAGGAGTATCGTTATGAAGAGTAAAGGGCAGCGGGGATCAGGGGGTGGAATGTGTACGTGCTGAATATATTGACAGGGCAGTTGATGAATAGGAGTCACACTGTATCTCCCTCCTACTAAAAGAACGAGGTGACAGGGATCTGAAATATACTGGCACACTCGGTTCCAGTTGTCCTCCACGCAACGGAACTTTTATCATGCCAGGCTGTAATCGTCAGCATGCAGGACTGCAGTGTTCGGAAGGCGGGAGTCCTGCAGGGGGTTTTACTTTGCCCTTCCGGAAAGAGGACATATACGCTGATGCGAAAAAAAAGCTGCAGAAGCGTTTTACCAGATTTGATGGGTGGGAGCTGCTCGAGGGAGGGGAGACCGGGGAAGGAGGACCTGACTTTGTCTGTACTCTGGACATCCATCATAAGAAAATGAAAGTTTTATGCAATATTGTCGATAGCCCTCGAATCAGCAAGGATGACGTCCTCGATCTTGCTCAGCAGGCACGGAGTATCAGAGGATCATCGGGGGAGCTATTTCGTACGATACTTGCTGTTCCTGGAGATGTCCAGATTGCCGATACGGTGAAAAATCTCATTCAGCGGAATAAGATTGAGCTGATGCGACTCGAAGGTATTCGGTATGAATAGGATTGGCAGGGACCTTTCTACCCGCGCCTCCATACTGAGAACTTAATGTGGTACGAAGAACCCACTGTTCTATACAGGCGATTGAATGCTCTTCAGGAGGGTTCTCTTTGCTACCGATTTTTCAGATGTATCGCGTGAGGCACTGGGGTACGTCCTCAAATTACAGCAGGCGGGCTGTCGGGAGGTCGTACTGGTCCACGTGATTGATGAACGCGAGACGAACGCTATTCTCACTGAACCATCCGGGTTCATAGAACCTTCAGGAGGGTATGAACATCAGATAATAACCCGCATGGGCGAGAACGCACAGAAAGAACTGGATGAGGTACGGCAAAGCCTGGTGAAAGCAGGGTTTAGGGTACTACCGTATCTGATCGACGGGGTACCTGCCCGTGAGATCATGCGGATTGCTGATGCCGAACGGGTGAACCTGATCATCCTTGGTTCTCATGGTAAGACGAATCTCCTGCATATACTCCTCGGTTCGGTTTCGGAGAATGTCCTCCGCCATGCCCGACAACCAGTCCTGATCGTGCGACGGGGTTACGTGGCTGGGGAGCCAGAAGAATTGTAATACCTTGCTAGATTCCACATGGGGAATGCCATCGGACAGATGACACCTCTCATCATCGCACAGAATTCCTGGTGCTATTATCAATACATGGTCAAGACATAGGTAGTTGCTTCAGCAATGAAAGAATGGGGGGAGCTTTTTTATTCGCACATCGTGCGGTTTAGAGCTGGCAGCGTCCACCGCCCCGCTTCTCGAAGTACTGCTGGTGATACTCCTCTGCTCGCCAGAATGTGGAAGCAGGTACAATCTCGGTCACCACTGGTTTTCGGTAGCGCCCGGATTGATTGATTCTATCCCTCGATGCCTCTGCAGCAGCTTTCTGCTGTGGTGTATGGTAAAAGATCACCGAACGGTAATTGGTACCGGTATCCGGTCCCTGGCGATTCAGCTGGGTGGGATCATGGATACGCCAGAATAGGTCCAGCAGGGTTTCATAGGTCACTTCAGTAGGATTAAATGTCACTTCCACCGCCTCAGCGTGACCTGTTGCCCCGGTGCAGACCTTTTCGTAGGTAGGATGTGGTACTCCCCCACCCATATAACCAACCTGGGTTGATAGTACCCCCCTCACCTGCCTGAATGCTGCCTCAACCCCCCAGAAACATCCAGCCCCAAAGGCAGCTTTCTCTATGGTCATGATCATTCACCTTGTTCCTTCAGAGACAGTAACTGTTCTTTCTCCCGTCAAAAGCTGATAATCAGCATCTGAATGCTGAGGTAGAAAAAGTTTCGATAGCATGGAGGGGGACTGAGAAAGAAGCCCCGGATCATGAGTCACGGGATACCTAGTACCAACGGTCGCTGGTAGCAGCCCCAAGCCTCCCTACAAAGGAGAGATCGACAAGTTCCTGTACGCTCTGCAGGATATTGCTCACCAGGATAAGGAGTGAGACGAACAGCAGTTTCCGGAACAGGTTCCATTCCGTAATCTCATTTGACAGTGACATTCGTATCCTGGGTAACACCTAAACTATGCCAGATCTTCACGTCTGGATGCATGATACCGTGATGGAATGGGCAGTATGTCGATGGATACACCTCGGACCTGGTACAATCCCAACCTACTTGGGGTGGAGAGGGAGACCCTGTACTGACACATGAGTGTTCCTCTTCAGAAAATGAGTCAGGAAAGCGGGGAGATGAGACCACGGGAAAAGGCATCTCGCAGGGAGAGCCCTTCCGCGGAGTCAGAGGGTGACCTCCTCGATGCGTATTCCCGTGCGGTGGTTAGCGTCGTCGATCGGGTCGGCCCCGCAGTGGTGAGCATTGTAACCGAGCGGGAGACCAGAGGGGGAAAGACACTCCCTGCCGGAAGCGGTTCAGGGGTGCTTATCACACCTGACGGATACCTCCTCACCAATGACCACGTCGCCCATAATGCCACCGGGATCACGGTCTATCTGGCGAGCGGAGAATCACTCTCTTCATCACTGATCGGTACTGACCCGGCTACCGACCTGGCAGTCATCCGGGCATATGGGCGTGATCTACCCTATGCCGAGCTTGGAGATTCCGAATACCTTGCGGTCGGCCAGCTGGCCATTGCCATCGGGAAACCCATAAGGGTTCCAATCAACTGTCTCCACCGGTGTGGTAAGCGCTCTGGGAAGGGCTCTGAGGAGCAGAAGCGGGAGGCTTATTGAAAATATCATCCAGCATACTGCCCCGCTGAACCCGGGCAATTCCGGAGGCCCCCTGGTCGATTCCCGGGGTCAGGTGGTGGGGGTCAATACCGCCATCATACCTCTCGCCCAGGGGATTGGTTTTGCTATCCCATCGACAACAGCACGGTGGGTGTTCTCACAGATCCTCACCCATGGGAGAGTGCGGCGGGGATTTCTTGGAATCACCGGACAGGTACGCCTGCTCAATCGCCATAGTGTGCATCGTCTCTGCCTGGAAAATATATATGGTGTAGAAGTGATTTCACTGGAACCGGGCAGCCCGGCAGCAGAGGCCGGTATCAAGGCCGGGGATCTCATTCTCGCCATCAATCAATCCCGGGTGGAGTGCGTGGATGACCTCCACCATTTTCTCGCGGAGTGGCCGGTGGGTATGAAGGTAACGCTCACCGTCCTTCGGAAAACGGTTATGCAGACATTTAACGTCATCCCCGCAGAAGCAGGAGTGGTAGCATAAGTACATGTCGATTCAGATGAAACTCGCGGGAGAGGGAGAAGATGCACAAGCCAGTTCCCTACGATTGGATATGCATGTTCACTCTGCCTTCTCCCGTGATTCGGTGGTGCCAGTAAGAAGTATCGTAAGAACCTGGCGACGGGCAGGTGTTCTCTCGCTGGTATGCGATCATAACACCATCAAAGGCTCTCGACGAATAATGGATGCGATCCGAACACTGAATCCTGAAGTACCAGAGCTACTCGCTGAAGAGATAACGACCACCTCCGGAGAGATCGTAGGTCTCTTTCTGAACGAGGAGATCCCACCAGGACTCTCCGCTGATGAGACCCTGGACCTCATTCAGAATCAGGGGGGGCTATCCCTCGTTCCCCACCCATTCTGTCGCTACCGATCACAGGCGCTCCATCATCACGCTCTTGAATCCCTTATCGAAAAAATCGATATCATCGAAGGATTCAACGCGAGGAACGTGGTGGATGCGGACAATGAGCGGGCATCGGTTTTTGCGAGAGAACGAAATAAGCCGATCTCAGTCGGATCCGATGCACATACACCCCTTGAACTCTCCAGGGTCTGGCTGGAGGTGCCTGTTTTTGAGACCCCTAAAGAACTCCTTCGTGGTCTTTATGGAGCACCCCTATCTTTCCGTCGTAGCAACTCCGCGGTCCACGTTATCACGAAAATGGTGAAGATGGCAAGAAGGCGGGATGTTTTCCGCTGAAGAAAAAGTATTTTATATATGGGATCACCGTATGGTTGCGCATGGGAGAGGGATCTCCGGTCCAGGCAAGTGTGATCCAGTCACAGCTGCAGATGGTGGAGTTGGTATATAGCATTCGCATTCGGAATATTGATGAGGTAGTCACCTGGATCCTCGCAACTGCGCATAATGATCATGAGGCGTACGGAATGACCGCGGCCATCAATACCTGGGTGGCCACCCGCGGGGCATCCGGCGATGTGGAGATCCCGCGGAAGATCTTCGATGAGATCTCACGATTAATTGATAAAAAACGGGAATACCTCCATTAACGCTCGTTCCTCATACGGAACGAAACCCTCTTCATTTCACGCGACCAGATCGTGCCATGCCAGAAGAGAGCGTGAAGAGAATCGGGGAACGGCTCACATCTGCGTTCCGGCTCAATTCACGGCCCATCGCCATCTACGGAATAGAGACAGTGCCCCGTGATGCTACACCAATACGTGATCTTCATCGCTGCATCGCCGAGGTTCTGTATCGGATGGCGACGGAACGGCACCTCAATGCAGTATATACCGGGGGTGACACCACCGAGGGATGCTGTCCCGGGGGGCTTACCTATCTTGGCTATCTGGAGCGGCCATCCTTCATCCGGTATTTCGTTTCCACCGGATCAGACAAGGTGAGAGAAGGGGCAGCCGAATACCTGAAAGCCAGCCCGGAGATAGTTGACCGCAGTGTTGCCGCCGTGGGGAAGATTGAGTCCATCGGGAAGTATCTTGTGGCGCAACCGTGTGAACGAGTGCCGGATGGCATCGAGATTCGGTCAATCTGCCTTTTCGGGAATGCAGAACAGATAAGAAACGTCGCTGCACTTGTCCACTTTGGGAGGGATGATCCTTTCCTGCCTGTCCTCGTACCATGGGGCGCAGCCTGCGCCACACTGATCACTTATCCTGCCGGGCTCGCTTCACGAGCACCACGGGAGAGTGCCTTTATGGGACCCCAGGACCCGACCTTCAATCATGTGCTCCCACCACACTGTATGGCGATGGGGATTCCTGCGCTGGTGGTGCGAAAGATGATCCAGAATCTGGATCAATCATTCGTGATCAGGCGCCCACAGGTTGCCTTTCCTCAACGAGAGGGATAACTATTCCGTGTGCTCTACGAATGCAGTACGGTACCAGATGAAGGAAATTGAGCCTTGTCGGTACGTATTTGAGAGACCTGGTCATTCCCGGAATGAGCGTACTCCTCCCACAGAATAACCTGGCATCTGAGTACAGGGAGACTCAGTAGAACAGTGGAATGCCCCACGGCCTGGCACAGGTCAAGAGGTCCCAGAGGGAGTAGGATTGGTATTCCCGCTCTTCCGACCGGCAATCATTTTAAATATCATGAATAATAATGATAAATTGCAATGACCATCTTCCACACAGTTCGTGGAATACATGCAGACCATGAGCATGCCGCTCTCATTGGTAAG
>JAJRCM010000010.1 GCA_028678965.1 Methanomicrobiales archaeon
AGCGGACCACCATCGAGAGGTTGGAGATGGGGGACGCTGCTCGCAAGATCCATCACTTTTCGTTTCGCCTCTGGGTTATCCCCACAGACCACCACGGAATAGTCAAGAGATTCGTCAAGAGCCCGCCAGCTGTTTGCGGCGATATTGTTGAAAGCAGCACAGACACTGGCATTCGCGGGCAGCATTTCCCGGATAAGCAATGCTGCGGATCCCTGGGGAGGAGGAGCATAGGCAAAATACTCGGAGCGACGGATAGGGTTCACTGGGGTGACCACTACTTTCCCTTCAAAGCCGTGGAGACCGCTGAGTGTGGGCACCAGGTGCTGGAAGGGAATGGCCAGGATGACGATGTCTGATTTATCGATGGCCTCCTGGTTCGTCGCTCCCTGAAGTGTACAGGAGAGTCCTTTCTGTTCAAGAGTGATTTCGCAGCTCTCACAGCAGGTTACTGCTTTCTCCTCTTCACGGGAACCAACGATCACCGGTCTGCGTTGTGAGAACCGGAGTGCCATTCCCTCGCCAATATCGCCCGTGCCCCCTACGATACCAATGGTCACTTATTCCACCAGCGGCCGCATGGTTGCTTCCAGGACCCCGGAATCAGTAACCCCTTCGAACCGTCGGACCACCTTTCCGTCTTTCTCGATGACGAGGGTAGGGACCACCTCGATCCCGTAGGTGGTGGCGAGATCCATGTGGTTGTCCACATTGATCTTCTTTATCTCGATGCGATCCCCCATCCTTTTTTTCAGTTCCTCAAGCTTCGGGGTCTGAAGCCTGCATGGACCGCACCAGTCTGCGTAAAAATCCATTAAAACGGGTTTACTCATTGATTCACCTACTATAATCTCCGATTGAAGAGAAAATAAAATTTTTTATGCTCCTTTCCGGGAGAGAATGCCCATAATAATATGTCCGTAGGCGGGGCGGGTGATCAAGACCCCTATCAGAGTACCAAGAATGGTCACAAGGGCAAATCCACGGAGTGTGGAAAGATCGATTATCACCAGCGGGAGCATGGCGATGAACACGGTCGCTGCCGAGACCACAATGATACCTACCGCCCGCGAGAGCCTCTTCATGTACAGGCTGGGAGAGGGAACCTTCCCTTCATGGAGCACCTCATCGGTGACGATAACCAGCTGGTCAATCCCCGTCCCCAATACCGCAATCAACCCAGCGATGGTGGCCAGATCCAGCTGCAGGAAGAACCTGCTTATCCCCAGGAGGATGACCACTTCAGAGGCATTTATCAGCACCATGGGGAGGACAATGGAGGGCTCACGATACCGGTAGAGCACCACCAAACCCACCGTTATGAGCGCCAGTATTCCCGCAGCCAGGCTCATCAACTTAAACTGCTCTCCCATCAGGGCAGGGACTGTCCCTGACCCGGCTATGGCGACGTCGACAGGAAGCGCTCCAGCCCGGAGGTGGATTTCCAGTTTCATTGCCTCATTCAATCCGTTCTCCCCCGCACCGGTCGTGGCGATCAGCTGGCGCTCCGGTCCAGTCTTCAGTTTCTGCGCGAGCTGGGGGTTCAGTGGTGCGTTGTAAACGGTTACGTTGTCAAGAATCATGAGCAGGGGGTGGGCATCCGGGTTATCCACCGCACCATGTTGGATGCACGCCTGGCGGAAAGCGTCTGCACCCTGGTCACTCATGGAGAATGAGACTCCCCAGGTCCCCTGTTGGGGGTTCTTCTGCGGAAGGCCGACATAGGTAATCTGGTCTCCGTAGAGGACATGCTCGGTCTCGTTCGCTGTCCGCTGGATGCGGATCTCAAACTTACCCTGCTTTCCCACGATATCCTGCGCGGTAGCCATATCCACACCTGCGAGCTCAACCCTCACGTAGCGGGTGATGCCGGAGAGGGAGGTGAGGGTATTCACCCTCGCATCTTTGGTGCCCAACGAATTCAGTTTTTCTTCAAGAATCCTCTTCACATCACTAGAGGTGGCCTGTGAGACCCCCATCTCATAGGAGGTGATACGTCCCCCTGCTTCAGTAACGAGGGGATCCAGTTCATCGCGGGTGAAGAACTTTCGTATCTCTATCTGATTCTCGCCGATGAGCAGCACTTCCGTATCCAGCCGCTTCCCGAGGTCTTCAAGAAATGCGTCCTGCGGCATTGTTGTCTGGAACCCCACCACCACGGCCCGGAATTCAAGCTGCAGCCAGGATCCTCCTTCAAGGTCAAGCCCGAATTGGAGCGACGTGGTAGGTTTGCCTCCTTCGATCCAGGGTGCAATGGCGATAAGGGAGAGCACCAGAAGGGCAAGAACCAGAGCCACCTGCCAGTTCTTCAAAATTGCTACCCACTCTTCGCGCGTCATTTCGACCCCTTCCTGTCCACGTACCATTTCAGGATACCGGCATTGGTGAGCCAGGTGTTGAAAATATCAACGAACAGCCCGATGAAGAGCACCGACGAAATGTGGGTGATGATCTCGATCTGTCCCACCAACGAGACGACCCACATGGCAGCGACAGCAGCCAGGGTGGTGGTGGTCATGATAAAGCCGGTATGGAAGGCACCGCTGAACCTCTCCTCTATCTTTCCCTTTCGCTTGAGGACCCTGGTGGTGAGGAGAATATCGCTATCCACCGAGTACCCGATCAGCATCAGCAGGGCAGCAGTCGTGCCCAGGGAGAGAGGGATGCCCACGATGTTCATCACGGCCGCGGTCATGGCAATATCAGCAAACGCGGAGAGTATGACCGCTGCCGCTGGTACCAGGGTCCGGAATGCGATGAACACCACCGCAGTCATTCCGGCAAAGGAGAAGATGAGGGCATAGACTGCCTGCTGCTGGAGCGTGCTTCCAAAGGTTTCACCGATATGGTCTACTTTTGAATCGGGGTAACGCGCCTCGATATGGGTGGTAAAATCACGGAACTGGGCATCGCTCAGAGGACCGAATTTCAGGTACCAGCCATGATTGATCCCTTCCTCGATAGAGAGGAGAGGGTAATCAGAAAAGTAGCCACGAAGCTGCTGTTCGGAGTCAGAGGAAAACAGTGTTACCGCGGTCCCACCGGCAAAATCAATCCCGGGGGTCACCGGCATCCCGGTGGTAAGAAGAGTAGCCGCAAGAATACCACACGAGATGATCAGGATGGCAACCGGTCCGATGATCATCTGCCAGGGAGGGAACCGCGTGATGCTGTAGGTGAAACCGGGCATGCAAAAGTACTGTGATATGCGATCATTAAAGGGTATGGATAGGAAGGTACACTGACCTCGCCAGACTCACAGAAATTGCATTGTGCAAAAGGATATCGTGTCTGAGTGTACGGGAGCTACCCACCCTACACAAGCACCAGAGTATTCATATCCCCTCCATGCCCAAGGGCGGCTCATTCTGGCTTCCTTTTTAAGTTCCCTGACTACGGAAGCGATAACACTGATAAATCCGAGTACCGTGCGCTGTAAAGGTGTCAAATGAAAAAATATTTATAAACAAGAGAAAGAATTTGTGCATATGAGATCGCCTGTAGATATCAAGAAGCAGATCTACCGTCGCCTCCATGAGTATCTATCCCGGGATCGGACCGGCATCCGGCGTGCCCTCCTCAACCTGTTCATCCGCATCAAATCCTGGACGATTCCCCAGCTCTTTGAGCAGCTGCGGTTCCACTTCTCCATCAGTTACCATTCTGTTGCCTCCATGGTCGGTATCATCGCCTCACGCATTGGGATACTCCGGGTGAAGAGAACTGCCGATGGAGCGAACGCTCTCTATGAACTCAAAGACCAGTACGTGGATATTGTCACCGACCTGGTGACGGCCTGAACAGTTCCAACACCCTTACAAGATAGGAACGCACACGCTATTCTGATGCACCACAGCGCCAGCGATCGCTCAGAAGAAGGTGAACAGAGCCTGAGCAGCAATGATAAGAGGTTCACGGTCTCTGATGAAGTCCG
>JAJRCM010000098.1 GCA_028678965.1 Methanomicrobiales archaeon
CAACAGGGATCCCCGGAACAGCAACCTGATTGCCCCTTCCGTGCGATCTGTGCGTAGCCCTCCCGCACGATCTGTCTGATATCCTTCTCTTTCATTCTCTACACCCCTATACGAGATCCTTCATCAGCGGTCCCAAGATGTCCCTGACCATGCTCGTCAGGTTATCCGTTTTCATGAGAGAGATGCAACAGATAGTTCCGTCCTTTTCCCAAGTGATAGCCGCGAGTTTATCCCCGGCTCTGATACCTGCTTTTTCCCGCAGCTCTTTCGGCAGCACCATCTGCCCCCGGTCATCGACACTTACCACTGCCTCAACCCGGCAAGAGGATGATGATCCGGAGGATGGGCAGCAGGTAGGACTGGTGGATTTCGCGGTCATGATCCCTGTACTGTGGGAGAAGGAGGATAATAATCGTTTCTGAATTATCAGAAAATTCTGATGAGGCGGACCAACAGTACTGAGCCATAAAGAAGACCCAGAAATGGAGGTCTACATCTCTCTCCCGCTGTGGATCACGTTATACCATTTCTGGAGTATATCCTGAGTATGGGGTGCCGTCCGTGAACGAGGGAGAGATATCTATCCTCATTGGAGGAAGAGCAGGGGAAGGTATCAGCAGTGCCGGTCAGATTATCGCTCAGCTGCTCAGCAGTCTGGGGTACAGGGTGTATATGTACCTCGATTACCCATCCCGCATCAAGGGAGGGCATAATTTTGCCATCATTCGGGGTGCCGATTTTTCTGTGGGGGCAGTGAGAGAGACCGTCGATGTTTTGCTTGCCATGAACAAGGAAACCATCGACCTTCACAAAAAAAGACTCTCGGACAATGGTGCGATCCTGTATCGTGCTGATACAGCAAACGTCGCTGAAGGGATTGGTGTAGACATGAAAGGGATTCTCGCTTCGGAGCATGCTCCTCCAGTAATGGGCAATACCGCATTGCTCGGTGCCTTTGTTCGGTCGGCAGGGATTGAGTGGTCACGCGCTGAGCAGGTCTTCCGTCACGCAATCCCAAAAGAGATTGAGCTGAACCTCCGGGTGGCTCATCGCGCTTATGAGGCAGGAACTGAGCTCCTCACTATTCCTCCCCTCATCACAAAGCGCTTACCGGTGGTGACCGGCAACGAAGCGATCGGTATCGGGCTGATAGAGGGCGAATGTCTCCTCTACTGCGGGTACCCGATGTCCCCGACCTCCAACCTACTCCATTTCCTGGCGGTCCATGCAAATCATCTCGGCATGCAGGTACTCCAACCTGAGAGTGAGACCGCGGCCATCCTGATAGCCCTCGGTGGTGCCTATGCAGGAGCCAGAACCGCGGTTGGAACTTCTGGAGGCGGGTTCTGCCTGATGACAGAAGCCCTGGGGCTCGCCGGAATTGCTGAACTACCGGTAGTCATTGTTCTCGGGCAGCGGGCAGGCCCTTCCACAGGCCTTGCAACCTATACAGCCCAAGCGGATCTGCAGTTTGCACTCGGGGCAGGCCAGGGAGAATTCCCACGTCTGATAGCCGCCCCAGGTGATGCTGATGAAGCACGATGGTGGACTACCACCTGTATGGACCTTGCATGGAAATACCAGCTCCCGGCAATTCTCCTTGCCGATAAAATACTCTGCGAGGGGATGTACAGCCTTGACCCCATGGAGAAACCAACACTGCAGGTCGTTCCGCTGATGGCCGGTGAGGTCGAGCACCCTTACCTTCGGTATGCTATGACCGCTTCAGGGATTTCTTCCCTTAAGTTTCCACCATACAAAGGTGAGGTTATCCGGGTGAACAGCCATGTCCACGATGAGGATGGGATCACGACTGAAGATCCGCAGGTTACCAGGGCGATGGCAGACAAGAGGGCAAAAAAGCTCCAGGGTCTTCAAGAAGAGATTGAAAAGATGGAGCCGGTACAGGTGCTGGGGATCAGGGATGCATCGACGGCTATCCTCTGCTGGGGATCGAACAAGGGGATCTGTGCAGAGATAGGAAGGCGTCTGGGTCTCAGGGTGGTCCAGCCGGTCGTTCTCTGGCCTTTTCCTGAATCCTGTTTTGCCCGGGCGATGGAAGGTGTTGAGCGGTGGATTGGGGTAGAGACCAATGAGACTGGCCAGCTCAGCCGGCTCCTCCGCCAGTTCGGGTACGTGCCAGAGGGAGTGGTACTCAAATATGATGGCCGTCCCTTTGCGGTCGAGGAACTGGAGGGTGAACTAAAGGGGAGGGTTGCATGACCGACAACAATTTCACCAGCCGTGCGGATAACACCTGGTGTCCCGGGTGCGGTAACTTTGCCATCCTTCAGGCATTGAAAGAGGTATTCGCTGAACTGGAGCATAAGGGGATCCCGCGAGAGGAGATTGTTCTCGTTGCCGGTATCGGCCAGCACGGCAAACTCTTCGACCTTCTGACTATTAATGGGTTCTACTCGCTCCACGGCAGGACCATCCCGGTGGCCACCGGAATACGGCTGGCAAATCCCGATCTCAGGGTTATCTGCGTGGCAGGGGATGGGGATTGCTATGCTGAAGGCCTGGATCACCTGATATTCGGAGCAAAACGAAACCTGGATATCACGGTTCTGGTTCATGACAACCGGGTGTACGGGTTAACCACCGGGCAGTACACCCCTACCTCGCCATCAGGATTCCGGGGCAGGTCTACCCCTGGGGGGATTCAGGAGAGGCCGCTGAACCCGCTGGAGCTGATGCTTGCCTCTGGAGCCAGCTTCATCGGCCGGGGGTACTCGCGGCACCGTGATCAGCTCAAGCGCCTCATAGAGGAGGCGATCCTCCATCGCGGGTTCGCATTCCTTGACATCCTCCAGATCTGCCCAACCTATAGTGACCTGACCGAGTACTACAATAAGCATATTTATGATTGGGATACTGCCACCGAGGATTTCCAGAAAGCGTGGGAGAAGGCACGGGAATGGAACTACAGCGCTGAGGGGAGGATCGGGCTCGGAGTGATGTATAAGACCAGTGCCCCTGTATTCGAGGATGCCTACCCCGGGAAGGGCTCCGTTTCGCGAGAGGTGAGAAGAGCATTCACCGAGAGACTCCTTGCAGAGAGGATATAAGTACCAGAGAGTACACCGGGGACAGAGATAGATCCGAATAAGGGATCCTGCTTCTACACGTGAAGTGACATACCCTCTTTCCTATCCTCCCTTTCGGGACCGATCCTTTCGCGTTTCTTCACCGAAGGTTGCTTCCTTATCTCGATGGTTTTCGCTGGATCTCCACTCCCATCTCGTTCCTTCGCAGGAATCCCGGCGTCCATGGAGAGTTATAGCGCATCAGGAAGGGAGATCCCAGCACCGTGATGCCCTCCCTCCCCAGGTTGGAGAGAAGACGGGTGGTAATCTCTGCAACTGACGCCTCATCCGCATACCCTTTGAAACGGAGAACGGCTACTTCCCTTGCCGGGAACTCCTGGATATGTACCTGAGCATCAAGGGGTTCGGGAGAAGTATCCCGGGAAAACCGCGAAGGCAGTACGAACGCCATGGATGTTGCATCAGAAACCACCGGCGCGGTCATCTCTATCTTCTCCGAGGTGATGACCGGGGCAGTCATCGCCATCTTTTGCTTTGTCCGGTTCCGCCCGGAAATGTACCGGAAAAGGAAGCCGAAGGCTTCATTTTCTGCATATCCTGTCACCGTGGCTACCATCAGGGAGGGGTATTTTCGGAGCTCGATCTCACCGATCCTCCCGGTTTCCTCATATGCTGCTGTTTCAACCATAGTCTCTCAGCGGGTTTTAAAGGAGGAGAACTTATAGTCCTTGGTGTAAGCCCGTATCTCTTTCATCCCTGAATGGAGAGAAGGGGTTCTGGTACGTGATAGATACTGGCTGATAGTTCAAGGGAATCGTTCACTTTGAATAAAAAAAGCAATCAAGTATACAAGAACAGTATATCACTACTATAATTACCTGAAATACCCAGAAGCATCATAGGGCGCGAGGGTTGAAGACAACATGGCTGCCACAAAAAAACCTGTCCTCCTGTTTACAACCTATCAATTTAGGAACGGGACAAATCTCACCGTACGGCGGGGAATACAATGGGCATCAAAAATTACCGTTGGAGATACGATCTGGCTCCAGGGACGGGAGGGAGGGAAGCGGCAGAAAGCCCTTGTCACCGGGTTGAAGTTGAAACGGTTCCGGGACATCCGCGAACAGGAGCTTTCGGTGGAGCATGATCCCCAGTGCCGGAGCTGGAATGATCTCGTTGCCACCATGAAAAAGCTCTATGCCGATTTTGATGAGCTGGAAATAGTGACCATGATTTATTTTACCACAAATGAGGTGGAATAAGGGTAGTGATTGTACCAAGGAGTATCCACCTCATCAAAAGAAATCCTCCGATGTCTATCCATCGATGTATCTCATGATGGAATTTCCTGAGAAGGCTGATCATTCATCCCGATCCTTCATTTTTTCTCCCGCTCTTGACCGAAATGAATTTCATTTCGTATATCATGGACTCAGGTGCGGGTGAGCGTCGTGGAAGAGGATGCAGATCGGGCAGAAATCTATCAGGAAGCGCTCCAGCTCCACGAACAACACCGTGGAAAGCTGGAGATTCACTCCAAGGTCCCTCTGGAAAACCGTCGGGATCTTTCCCGCGCCTATACACCGGGCGTCGCGGAGGTATGCCGGGCTATCCAGAGAGACCGGAATCTCGCCTACCGCTACACCTTGAAAGGAAATTCCGTGGCTATTGTCACCGATGGATCTGCGGTGCTGGGGTTAGGGAATATCGGGGGGTATGCAGCCATTCCGGTGATGGAGGGGAAGGCCATCCTTTTTAAGAAATTTGCGAATATTGACGCCTTCCCCATCTGTTTTGAGAGTTACCACACAGGCTTTGTGGATGAGGTCAGGAACATCGCTCCGGTCTTTGGAGGTATCAACCTGGAGGACATCGCTGCACCAAAGTGCTTCGAAGTGGAGGAAGCCCTCCAGGATATTGGGATTCCGGTAATGCATGATGACCAGCATGGCACCGCTATCGTGGTACTGGCTGCCCTGATCAATGCCTGTCGGGTGACGAAAAAGAGCTTTGAGGATCTGCACATTGTGATATGCGGTGCTGGTGCGGCTGGGTATGCTATCGTTCGCCTCCTGGGGTGCATCGGCTACAATCCCAACGTCTGCCAGAAGGTGCGGGATATTGTTGTCTGTGACACCAAGGGAATCATCCACCGGCAGAGGGAGGGGCTCTACATCAACAAGTACAAGTTCATCCTCGCAGATGAAACCAATCGATCAGGAAAGACGGGGACGCTCGCTGATGCGGTGGAGGGCGCCGATGTCGTCATCGGGGTCTCCTCTCCGGGAGTGTTCACCGAAGAGATGATTCGGTCCATGAATGATGATCCCATCGTCTTTGCCATGGCCAATCCTGTTCCGGAGATTATGCCCAACAAAGCGAAAGGAGCAGGAGCAGCCGTGGTGGGAACCGGAAGGAGTGATTTTCCCAACCAGATCAACAATGCCCTGGCCTTTCCTGGTGTATTCAGGGGGGCCCTTGATGTATTCTCCACCAGGATCAGCGAAGAGATGAAGGTAGCAGCTGCCCATGCATTGGCCGATTATGTGCCAAAACCCCACCGGGAACATATCGTCCCCGCCGTCCTCGATCGAGAGGTAACGAGGCAGGTGGCTGTTGCGGTGAAGGAGGCAGCAATTGCCTCTGGCTGTGCCAGGGATATCTAGCCTATAGATATCACATGCTACGAGAGGTTCTGTGGGGAAAAGCACGTTAGCGACCATGCTAAAACGAGGGTACATGATAGCGATCATCATCACGTTTTTTCTCAGCTGCTGATGCACCTCGAATATCAGCGATACTACTCTCTCTCCCGACCGGCTCGCTTCCATTTCTCCGTCTGCTCTCAAGGTCAAACCATACGACGATACGTACCCGCCGCTGCTTCACTCCCCTGATTTTGAGATCCCCGCTCCACTCCCCTTTCCCCTTAATACCGCAGGAGCGGAAGATTCACCCTTTATCACCCCTGATAGGAGGACCCACTACTTCTTCTTCACCCCAGATCCTGGCGTCCCTCCAGAACGACAACTTCTCGA
>JAJRCM010000099.1 GCA_028678965.1 Methanomicrobiales archaeon
ACCCTGGTGCAGCAGGAGGGAAAGGGTGTCATCGAGAATCCTCTCCGCCTTGAGGGTATTCTCCGGGACCGATGCCCGGGATGCCAGCGGGAGACGGTGGTGCTCGTGGCGGCCCTTCGTCAGCATGTCTGCGAAGATTTGATGTCCCGAGCAGAGGGTGTGCCTCTCGACCGGCACCTTCACCAGCTTGCTGACCGGCTCTACGAGACTATGGGTATCGCCCCGGAGTGTGCTCTCTGGGGGGTGGTCTCATGGGCGATTGCCCTGAACATCCTTCCCCAGGACACGACAGTAGGGGATGGGGGAGCAGAGAGGAGGATACGCACCTCCGCTCACCACCTCCTGGAAGGGGCAGCAGATCGGTCCACCTCTCCAGCGTATGCCAGCCTCCTCGTGAGCCAGGATGGATCGGGCCAGTTTCATACTCTCGCCGAAGCGGTGGCCGCCGCCCAACCTCATACCGTGATCTATGTGAAGCCGGGAACCTACCGGGAGACGGTGGAGATCAAAAAGCCCCTTCTCCTCATTGGGGAGGGAGTACGGGGATCGGTGATAGTGGAAGGTCATGCTTCTCCCTGCCTCACCGTGAAAGGTGGGCCCTGTGTTGTGCACGGGATTACCCTCGTACAACCGCCTGCTGCAGAACCGGTCGGCGGAGCGGTGGAAATCCACCGTGGAACAGTGGTGATTGAGGACTGCGAGATTCGCGGCTCGTGGGCGGGGATTGCGGTACGTGGCGGGAGGATGGATCTCCTGGTCCGGCGATGCTCGATTGCAGGGACGGGGCTTGCGGCAGTATATGTGGAAAAGGGCAGGGGTCGATTTGAGGAGTGCACCTTTGCTGGTTCCTCGCGGGGTCTGCTGGTGCACGGGAAGAGCGATATCCTTTTCCGAACATGCCAGGTAACGAAGAGTTCTGTGGGACTCGAATTCGGGAAGGGAGGAACAGGGACCCTGGAGAATTGCCAGATACTCGATAATACCTATGCCAATGTCCTCATCCACGATGGCGGTACTCCATTCCTCAAGGCATGCACCATCCATGGCGGGGAGTCTGGCGTGGAAGTGAGCGATCGCGGGAAGGGGACCCTGGAAGAGTGCAGGATCCAGCGGGGAGTTCAGGGTATCCTCATATCCCAGAAGGGCAGCCCAAAGGTACGCAGGTGCACCATCGACCATAACCGGTTCGGATTCCGTATCACTGCTTCAGGGAGAGGCAGTGTGGAGGAGTGCGATATCAGTGAGAATGAGTTTGCGGGTATCTCCATCAAAGAAGGAGGGAATCCCTCGGTGAAGAAATGCCGGATCCATAACAACGGGGATGTGGGGATCTGGGTGCACAAGAGCGGACTTGGTACCTTTGAGGAAAACGACCTTCGCGGTAACCGGAAAGGAGCATTCCACATTGAGGAGGGATCCCGGGTACGGCAGAAGGGCAACCTGGTGTAAACCATGAGCCCGGCCACCGCCCTCTGCTGGCAGGAACAAGTAGATAAACGAAGATGATCACCTATACGTGAAGAGGAAATACCCGTGGGCATCCTCAGACGACTCCTGAAGAAAAAAGAAAAGCCCGGTGAAGGGAAGCAGCCGAAAGAACCAGTGGACCCTCTGGATCTGGGTGGAGGGGAATCCACTCCTCCCCCTCTGCCTAAGGCTGCTCTGGCAGGTACGGATCTCACTGAATCCGACCGGAGTGTTCCGGAACCCGTCGATCATGCCCCGCCAGCAGGCCGCGATACCAGCGAAGAGGTGCACATACCGGAGCTCCGACCCGTAAAAACCGTGCAGCAGCCGATGGATACGGCAGTCCCACCACTGAGTCTTCGGGAGGGAGTGCATATCGCCGAACAGAGCCTCTCACGCGTTGAGCGGGCTCTTGTGAAGCTGGGTGAGTCACTTTCCGGGGAAGAAGCATCGATAGCCCGGATTAAAATCCTTCTGATGGAGGCGAAGATCCCCCTTGCCGAGGCAGGTATCAGGATTGCGGAGACCGAGATCAGTCCCACAGCTACCCTGCAGAAACTCACCGAAGCGGAGGAGAGACTGTCCCAGGTTGAATCGAAGATCATCGATGCAGAGCGGGCGGTCATCCTTCTCGCGGTGAAGGCACAGAGCGCTCCCCCCTCGCTCCCAGACGTAAAGATTGGCCTTGCGACAGCCAAGATCCGGGTGTCACAGGCAAGAATTCAGCTCACCGGTGCCATGTTCCCTGCAATCCCGGGGGAGACGACAGAACAACAGTCGCCTGAATTGTCACACGAGCCAATTCGTCTCCCACAGGACGAGCCGGCGAGGATTCCCCCACCACCACTCTCCATGAGAACCACCATTCGTGAGGAGGACCCCCTTCTCCCTCCCCCCGCGGTCCGCATCACCGACGAACCGCTGAGCCCCGGGGAATCGGCAGGCAGGGACCGGTTGCTCGAGCCCGTGAAGTTCCAGCCCGAGAAGAAGCCCGGGGGATCGGAGAATGATCTCAAGACTCGCGTGATCATGGGGGGTCTCGACGATGAGGAGTCCCCGTTTGATACCGGTATCTCATCTGCGAGGGTACGGATAGCCGATGAGGGTGACGTACCCACACCTCCAGTTCCTACTACCAAGGAGCGAATGACGATACGATCGGATGAACGGGAGAGTGCCTGGGTCTCTGCCGATGGGACGCTCAAAGATAGTGCTATGGCGAGAGAGACCGGCGCCTCTTCGGAAAATGGGGATGAGCGGTCACGAATTGCCATCTCACAACCGGCGCCACAGAAGGATATTATTATCGAAGAGTTGAACCGAAAAGGTATCGAGTTACGGCAGAAGGGAAAGCTCGTGGATGCCCTGGAATGTTTTAACCGGGTGCTCGCTCTCGACCCGGGAAATGTAGCTGCCCTCCATAACCGGGGTGTCGCTCTCCGTGCCGAAGGCCGCTTTGAGGAGGCACTCGCCTCTTTTGAGCGAGTCATCGAGCGGGAGGGCAATAACCCACTGGTATGGTTCAACAAGGGGTTTGTGCTCAGCAAACTGCAGCGGCACGAGGAGGCCATCAAGGCGTTTGACCGGGTACTCGCGCTCGACCCCGGCCATGCCGCATCATGGTATAACAAGGGCAAGCTCCTTGCACTCGTGGGGCGGGCGGAAGAGGCAGACCAGCACCTCCAGAAAGCGAGGGAGCTGGGATACACGGGAGGAGTTCCTCAGACACAGTAACTCTCATAGGCTATTTTCAGTGATTCCTCGATACCAAACTCAGAGTAGTAGAAAGGGGGTGGGATCGGGAGAGGGTACCTCTCCCTCACTTACCCCTGGAGGGACAACCCCGGGAAGTATGATTCCTGATAGATGATTCTATCTGCATGGTGGTACCTCGGCAATAATCGCCTCAAAAAATCATGCAATATGAATTGATTCGTATCAGTGGATCGATCCAAAAAAAGGTTAGATGAGTTTGAAGATGGGGTGTTTGTCACTCTTGACATCCACACCAACAGAACGCATCGCTTCCAGGGTGACAATATCCATGTATGCCTGCGCCGTGATCATGGGTTCCACATTCTCGATGGGACCGTACATGATCAGGTTGGCACCGAGCGTGCTCGCAATCAGGTTGCAGCCGATATCGGGGGCAGACCATGCTGCCTGGATGATGCCATTCATACCACCAAGGTAGTGGTGGGACATCTGCTCGAGGAGGAGGTCTTTACCTTTGTATCCTGCTGCGAGTTGTGAGGGAGTTTTGCTCGTTCCCTTCCAGCGCTTGAGCCAGGTCCAGGCCACGGTCATGTTGTGGTACGCA
>JAJRCM010000100.1 GCA_028678965.1 Methanomicrobiales archaeon
GACTTCCAAAAATCTCATCAAAGATGAGGAAGGTGCTATCATGGATCTGATGGAGTTCAGCCAGGTACCGGGAGAGGGCAATCCGCAGCGCAACACCGATATCATCCTGTTCTCCCCCGCTAAAGCGTTCGATGGGATAGTCGTTATCCAGATCGCTGACCCTGATGTTGAAGTCACCATCAAGCAGAACCCGAGTGTACCTTGCGCCGGTAATGTCTGAAAGGATCTCACCGGCATACAGTTCAATCTGGGATCGAACCACCTGCATGAGGTATACCACGAATTCGGCAATGGTTGCCCGTGTCAGGCGGAGGAGCCGAACCTCTTCCTCGAGCAGACGTAGAGTACTGATACTCTCATCGATTCTCCTCTCCAGGTCAGCATACCGCGTGATCATCTCTTCCGTTTTCTTTTTTCGTTCAAGGTCGCGTGCATGATTCCTCTCCATGACGGTGATGCGATCCTGCACCACGGCGATTGTCTCTTGCACGCGGGGGATACCCTCCGGATCATACGCACAGTGCGCAATCTCCCCCTCAAGCATGCTGCGTTCGCGTTCCATCTCGGAAATGTCCAAGGTAAGTGCCGTTACCTGTTGCTCGATGACCGGGAGGGGGGCAATCCTCCTCCCCAGTGTCTGGTACTGGTCATGAAGCTGCTCCAACTCTTTGACCCTTCGTTCCAGGGCTCTGAAATCCCCCTCACTGAATGAATGTCGTTCTAAGTCCCGCGTATGACGTGTAGCCTCAGCTTCGTAGACCTCCCGCTCCGTATCAAGCCGCTCGCCCTCTGATTGCAGGGCAAACCGATCCTTGAGCCGTT
This sequence comes from Methanomicrobiales archaeon, assembly GCA_028678965.1. Taxonomy (GTDB): domain Archaea; phylum Halobacteriota; class Methanomicrobia; order Methanomicrobiales; family JACTUA01; genus JAJRCM01. The sequence goes on from JAJRCM010000100.1 coordinate 823, forward strand.
CTTCACAATGATGAATTTCCTCTAAGAGAGGATGGAGGTGAATCAGCCCCTCCCTTTCCGATTCCAACCTTTCCAGCCGGGAGCAGGTTTCTTCTGCCTCTTTCATTACTGTGGCCAGCTGCTCCCCGTAGTCTGCCTCGAGATGGTGGTAGTGATCACCCAGCCGCTGGTGGCAAAGTGGGCATGCTCCTTCCGGTCCTGCAATCTTGAGTGCATCGCGGTCATGGAGTAGCTCCTCTCTCTTCCGTGCTGCATCCTCCATGGCTTCATGGAGGGCTCCGATCTGCTCTGTCAGGTGATCTTGATACTGGCGCACAAAAAGCTCAAGGGACTCATCAGGAGTGGTGACCGGACACCGGACTCCTTCTCGGACACGCTGTACCAGGGTGGATCTCTTCGTTTCCATGCTCTGCATCTGCTGGATCCGCTGTCTCACCTGAGCGAGCTGTTCATCAAGGTGGGCGGTGCGGATCTCCACCACTCTCCTCTCCTGGATAAGCTGGTCATATACTCGCTTCCTCTCGAGATCCCGTTCCAGGACGTTCCGCATCCTGTAATAGTCATCCTCAACGGCGGAACACCGTTCAAATTCCTCTCGGTCATGGCGGAGGCTCTCCCATTGAGAACGAAGCATATCCTGCCGTTGGTGCAATAGACCCAGATTGTTCTTCACCTTTTCCAGCCGCTCGGTGATCCGAAGATAGAGTGATCGTTGTTCCAGCTGAATATTCAGGTCTGCTTGAGTCCGGGCCAACTCTTCGCGGAGGTTATCCAGCGTTTTCAGCTGGCTGTCGAGATTACGTTCAAGCTCGCTCACGGTACTTCTGGCATTGCGGACCTCCTCGACATCCATCATAGATTTCAGTCCGTCAAGTTCACCCTGAAGCAGGTCTCTCTTTCGTTCCGTGGCATCGATCCTCTCTTTGAGGCGTGACAGGCTCATGTCCTTCAGAACATCAAGTCCGAGAGCCCGGCTGAACCATTCCTTTCGTTCACCTGGACGACTCTCCAGAAGAGCGATGAGATCCCGCTGACCGGCATAAATCGTATTCTTCAGGTCAAGGGCATCCATTCCTATGAGTCGCACCATCTCCCGTTCAACTTCACTGACACTCTGGACGAGTAACTTTTTACCGGCAAAGAGTTTTACCTCATGCTGAGTGGTACTCCCTTTTCTGAAAAGGCGGACAACAGAGTATTCGTTGCCCCGCATCCGGAAATCCAACCGGATCTCACATCGTTCACGTGGACCGGCAAAGGACGATACAATAAACTCGGGTTTCAACCCTGTCCCTGATAAGCCGTAGAGTGCGAAGAGGATGGCTTCGACGATAGTGCTCTTACCCGTTCCATTATTGCCGATGATACCGGTAATGCCATCACGGAATAGAATCTCCTGTTCCTTAAACCGTTTAAAATTTTTTAATACCAGTCGTTCAAGGAGCACTCTCGTCACTCCCTCTCTGGTGAATGATCTCATCGATGAGTGCTTTTCCCTGGGTGAGTACAAATCCCTCTTCTGCCGCGGTAAAACCTTTCCGCTTCACGAATCCGGAAAATTCGTCCAGATAGTCGATCTCCTGGAGGTCGCCTGCTAATGGCGCAGGGTACTCTTCGTCTGCTGATTGGATCCGTATATGGATATCGAGGAACCGCTCTCTCGCCGGGTTGAGCACCCGGTAATCAATCTCCTTGCCCTTCTGTCTGGCTAGGTGGGTCAGGGTAACTTGGATCATTGATTGATGGGGAAAAGACGGTTGTTCTAAAGCAGTCACCAGGGCGTCCTGGACCTTCCGAGGAGACTCCTCTCGACAGTCAATGACTCCCCCATCAATCATGGGTGTACAGGGTAGAGTAAGGTGTGTAACAGTACGGGCGCCGAGATCGACGATAAGACCTCCTTTGGTATCACCGATCTCTCCATAATCCAAAAATTCGGTGGACCCGCAATACCACGCTCGCTCGCCCACCTGCTGCTGTCCATGGTAATGGCCGAGAGCTATATAATCGAAGGTATCGGAAAGCATGGTGCTGTCGATCTCATGTTCGGCCACCGTTTTCAGGCGCCGATCGTGGAGCGTGGTTGCCAGGCCATGAGTCACCATGACATTATACGAGTGCGTGGCACGTTCAATCTCGTCAAACGCACGGCGGTAATCGAGCACATTGAGCATTCCAGGGATGAGGTGGAAAACGGTTCCCCCCACCTCCACCCGCCGATACTTATGATGATAGGCGGCATGGATCTCGGCACCATGGTACTCCAGAACCGAAAAGGGAGAGGTGGTATACCGAGTCTTTGTCATACTGTGATTGCCGGCGATGATCAGGAGGGGAATACCTGCAGATTTCAGCCGTTCAAGCGCCTCAAGAACCACTACGAATGACCGTGTCTTCGGTCGTACCTGATCAAAGAGATCCCCGGCATGGATGATAGCATCCGGCCGCTGGGCAATGATGATCTCAATGGCATTGATGAAATTGTCATACATCAGACGCTCACGGAGATTCATCCCATCAACATCCAGTTTATTGAATGCGGCGAGCCCCAGGTGAGAGTCAGCGATGTGGACAATCTTCATTCTTGTGTACCTCTGAAGAGGGAAGCAGCATAAAAAATGTGGTATGTAGCGTTAAGGTGATTGGTATCATTATCTATCTTATAGCAGAGTACCAATATCAGTATGGTGATGCTGTGTCCAGACGTGCTGTCGACGCTGTCTTCCAGGCATTGTTCATTCTGACCGAGATCCGGGCAGTGCTCAGGGAAACGGCTCCGCATCACGACCTTGATCCCGATACTCGCCGGCGTATGCAACAGCTGTGCGACGATCTGGAACACGAGGTGAGCTCGATAAGGAAGGAGCTGCTCCCATGAAGTGTACGCCGGATATTGAAGCCCGGGAAGTGGAGGAGATGTATATCAACATCGA
>JAJRCM010000101.1 GCA_028678965.1 Methanomicrobiales archaeon
CAACATAGCGAACCGGCCTATGGAGAAGACGCTCCAGATACTCTGCATGTCCCTTAAGGGTGGTGAAATCTTTCTTCCCTGGTCGGCTCTGGTGGGAGAGGATGACTACCCTGCTCTCCTCAAGGGCTTTTATTGTAGGGATATGCTCCCTGAACCGCTTGTCATCCAGTATCTGGTGTGACGACGGATCGATCGGCGAGTTCAGGTCAAGACGGAGAAGAATGGTCTTCCCCTTTGGTGCGATATCCCCTATCGTCGCGACGGATATCATGCTCACCACGTTACGCGGTACTCCTCGCTTTGATTTTTTTCAGTCGGAAGAGCTCCTCTCGCTCCATCTCATCCAGGCGCATCTTGATGAAGTCCCGTGCTTCGGTCAGCTCTGGAATCACCTTATACTCCAGGGCGTTCACCCGCCGCTTGGTGCTCTCGATTTCATCGAGGAGCTTCTTCATAGTGCTCTCGATCTCTGCGCTCCTGATGACGCTCTCCATGAGATCCTCATATGCGGTGGCGGTTTCATCCAGAACGGAAGTAGTACCGATCAGGCCATAGCCCCGTTCCAGGAGGCTCTTCTTCACTTTACTGGAGGTGATCTCTGGGACCACCACTCCCATGATATTTTTCGGTTTTAAAGTGATTTCAGGGGTCTCTTTCACAGAGAAGGCAGCCGACTTCAGACCAATCGTACCTTCCACGATATTGGAGAGGGCAATCATCTCGCTTGCGGTACGGTACCGCTCCTGCAATTCCTCACGGCTTGTTTTTGCATCCTCTAGCACTTTAAAGAACTCGAGAATCAACCCATCACGCTTCATCTTGAGGATGTTATACCCCCGCTCCGAGAGCTTGATCTTCTTCTTCAGGCTGATCAGCTCGGACCTGGTCGGTTTGATATCCCGAAGCGCCATGAGTCATTACCTCTGGGCAGCCTGGGCTGCGGCCTGTGGTGCTTTCCTGAACTTGGGATGATACTTCTCAATCAGGCCTCGATCAATCCGCACCAGTTGCTCCACTGGTAAGGTAGAAAGAAGTTCCCAGCCGAGATCAAGGGTCTGTTCGATGGAGCGATTCTCATCCCTTCCCTGTCGGACAAACCGGTCCTCGAAGAGGTCAGCGAACTCTAAAAACATCCGATCTCGCTCGGACAGAGCATCCTTCCCTACAATGGCCACGAGACCCCGAAGATCATTCCCTTCTGCATAGGCAGCATACTGCTGGTCAGAGACCTTCTTGTGGTCTTCGCGGGTGTGCCCCACCCCTATTCCTAAGTTCATCAGCCGGGAGAGGGAGGGAAGAACGTTGATGGGGGGGTAGATACCCTTGCGGTGAAGTTCTCGGGAGACGACAATCTGTCCTTCAGTAATGTACCCGGTGAGGTCGGGGATGGGGTGAGTGATATCATCACCCGGCATGGTGAGGATGGGGAACTGGGTGATCGAACCCTTCACCCCATGGATCACACCAGCACGCTCGTAAATGCTTGCCAGGTCGGTATACATATACCCAGGATATCCCCGCCGCCCAGGCACTTCTTCACGGGCAGCACCGATCTGCCGGAGTGCCTCGCAGTAGTTGGTCATGTCGGTGAGGATGACGAGCACATGCATACCCAGGGTGAAGGCCAGATATTCTGCAGTGGTCAGTGCCAGCCGCGGAGTGATGATCCGCTCAACAGCAGGATCATCAGCCAGGTTCAGGAAGACGACCGCTCGCTCCAGAGCTCCGGTGCGTTCGAAGTCCGCCATGAAGTGGTTTGCCTCTTCCTTGGTGATACCCATGGCCGCGAATACCACAGCGAACGATTCCTTTGCCCCCAGTACCCGAGCCTGACGGGCTATCTGGAGAGCGATATCGTTGTGAGGGAGCCCGGCACCGCTGAAAATGGGAAGTTTCTGTCCCCTGACTAACGTGTTCATCCCATCAATAGTGGAGATACCGGTCTGGATGAACTCCTCAGGGGATTGGCGTGCAAAGGGATTGATGGCCGCCCCGGTTATATCCAGGCGCTTTTCTGGCACGATCTCCGGCCCACCATCAATCGGTTTCCCTCCTCCAGAAAGGATCCGCCCCAGCATCTCCTTTCCCACCGGCATCTTAATGGTCTCCCCGGTGAACCGAACCCCGCTGTCCCGTCCGATCCCTGCAGTGGTCTCAAATACCTGTACCACCACAATCTCATCGCTGGTATCAAGGACCTGGCCACGCTTGATCGACCCATCGAAAAGGACGATGTTCACCAGCTCGCCGTAACCCACCGGCTCGGTCTTCTCCACAAAGAGCAATGGTCCGGCAATCTGGGTGATTGTCCTGTATTCCTTCACTGTATCCCCCCTCTGAGTGCATTGATCTCCTTATCCATTTGTTCGAGAAGCTGCGAGAGGACTGGCTTGTACTCCTTGATGAACTTGATCTGGGGGAGGTCATTCTTGGACTTTACACTCATCACCTGCTGGGGCAGAATCCCTGCTGCCTGGGCAGCATAGGCAAGGTCGGAAAATTTCCGGATCGCTTTCATCATATCGAACTGTTTGGTCATGTCACAGTACGTGTCCACTGCATCATAGGCATTCTGCTGAAGGAAAACCTCCCGTATCATCCTTGCCACTTCAATGGTGATCTGCTGTTCCTCTGGAAGCGCGTCTGATCCTACCAGCTGGACGATCTCCTGCAGTTCCGCCTCCTTCTGGAGGACTTCCATTGCCCAGGCACGCATGTCATTCCATTCGTGGGAGACATGCTCTGCATACCAGTCATGAAGGATGTCAAGGTAGAGAGAATAGGAGTTGAGCCAATTGATGGCCGGGAAATGTCGCCGCTGTGATAGCTTGGCGTCTAAAGCCCAGAAGACCTTTACAATACGGAGGGTGTTCTGGGTCACTGGTTCACTGAAATCCCCACCAGGTGGTGAAACTGCTCCGATAACCGATACAGATCCAAATTTGCCATTGAGCGTTTTTACACGTCCCGCACGCTCATAGAACTCAGAAAGCCTTGCCGCAAGATAAGCAGGGTAACCTTCCTCGCCAGGCATCTCTTCAAGTCGGGACGAAATTTCTCTCATCGCTTCAGCCCATCGTGAGGTCGAGTCTGCCATCAATGAAACATCGTACCCCATATCACGGAAGTACTCAGCAATAGTGATACCTGTATATACCGAGGCCTCACGGGCAGCGACAGGCATGTTTGACGTATTTGCAATGAGTGTTGTCCGCTCCATCAGTGGTTTCCCAGTCTTTGGGTCAGTCAAGTGCGGGAATTCTGTCAGTACCTCCGTCATCTCATTCCCACGTTCCCCGCACCCAATATAAACAACGATCTCGGCATCACTCCATTTGGCAAGTTGCTGTTGCATAACTGTTTTACCACTCCCAAAAGGTCCTGGAATTGCTGCCGTTCCACCTTTAGCAATCGGGAACAATCCATCGATAATACGTTGACCAGTGAGTAGTGGGATATCGGGATTTAACTTTTCGACGACAGGTCGTGAAAGACGAACAGGCCACTTCTGCATCATGGTAAGTTTTACTCCATCGTCGAGTTCGCAGATTACCTCGTCAATGGTGTGTTTACCTGCCTTGATGAACGTAACAATGCCACCCTTTACAGTTGGTGGTACCATGATGCGATGAATGATATTCATCTCCTGTACTTCGCCAAGGATGCTTCCAGGGCCGACCTTATCTCCTGGTTTCACTGTGGGCTTAAAGTCCCATTTTATGCTCCTGTCGAGCCCGGGGGCACTGACACCTCGTTCAATGAAATTACCCATTTTGTCCGCAAGAACCGACAATGGTCTCTGAATGCCATCGTAGATACTTTTCAAGAGACCCGGTCCAAGTTCAACTGAGAGGGGTAAGCCGGTATTTACCACTGGTTCACCAGGTTTTATTCCGGATGTATCTTCGTAAACCTGAATGATGATATCATTCCCGCTTATTTTGATGACTTCACCCATCAGTTCTTCTCGACCAACTTTTACGAGGTCGTACATGTGGGCTTCTAACCTGACTGCGGTAACTACTGGGCCCGAAATCCGCCTGAGTACACCGGATGCACCACGTATCGTTTTCTCTTCTTTCACTTCCACAGATCAACACCCACCGATCTCTTGATTCTATCTCTCATCGATAATCTCCCTTCCTCAGCACCGATGGCGATCACAGTCGGCTTTACTGAATTCTCGAGAGTGGCGCGAAGCCTGTGGGGGATCCTCTCCATATCGCTGCTGTTCAAGACGAGAATGCCGACAGATGCGTCATGCAACGCACTGGTGATATACTCAATGAGCTTCTCGTTATTATCAGCAGAATAGGTTTTTCTGATGCCGACAAGCCGGAACCCAAGGATGAACTCACTGTTGCCGATAACCGCTACCTCCATTCAGATCACCAGATAGTCCAATATCCGCTCGGCAGGGATCTTTGACTCCTTCCCACGGGTGATCGCACGCAGGTTGAAAACCTCGTACTTCTTCTTCTCCAGATAAACAAGGATGGGGTGGATGGAGAACGGGTGAAGCTTTGACATTCGCTCCATCTGGTCGAGCTGTACGCTGGTGAGTCTCACCTCGATATCACGCACCTTCTTTTCTCCCTTGAGTTCGTCAAGGAATGCAAGCAGCGTCTTCTGGCGGACCTTCATTTTCAGGGCATCGATGAATTCAACCTGATCCTTAATCGTGTTCAGACGTATAAAATCATCAATGGTCAGAGCACCGCCGGCAATGAACATCTCGCGGGGATCCTCTTCGAATTTATCCGCACGGAGCCTGAACAAGGTTTTGATATTCTTGATGTCGATGTCCAGCCGGATAAACGACAGGAAGATCTGTC
>JAJRCM010000102.1 GCA_028678965.1 Methanomicrobiales archaeon
CACCGGGTGCGATCATGGCTGCTCCAATCCTATCGATAGAGGTCTGAGAGGGTGTTTTGATCTCGAGCCCTTCAGTGACAAAAACCTCGTAGCGGAACCGCGACCGGCTGTCACGGAGCTCTTCCACAACGGCAGGGGTGGTGAGAAGGCCCCCTTCCCCCCGCCATTCAGAAAAAAATACTGTTGCATCCAGCACAAAGGTCATGCACGTACCTCCACCACTCCATCATGATTGATCGTGATTGTGTACCCGAATTGCTCGAGAAGCCAGGCCATCGTCTCAGTATGAGAGGTCACTGAACTGGCAGTATACGTTCCACCGTACTGCGCGAGATAGACGAGGAGCTGGTCGGAGAGGTGCACATCCACCGAACCGCCAGCACGGATGGCATCGATCAGTCCATCCGCAGCGCGTGTACCCACCCTCTCAGCAGGGAGCCCACGTCTTCCCAGGGCTGTACTGCCCTTTGCTCCATACCATACGGTGCAGGAGCTACCGGTGCTTACCTCCATGCGGCGGTCGAGTTGCACGGGAGCATCGATTCCCAGCTCTTCATGGAGCCGTTTACGTGCAGCGGTTGCCTGCCGCTCTGCGACATGGTCGGGGAGATTGGAAGAGGCGGAGCAGATCCCCATCAATGGGGGATCGCGCTCTGCGACAGTGACTGGTTTGAGAATTGAAGGTTCCACTGCCATATGAACCTCCCCCCCTCCACGGGGATAATACCCGCGATGGCTGGTGACAAGGGTGATCACTCCCCCGGCTGCCCGGAGACAGGGAAGGAACACATGCTCCAGGTAATCGATGGTGGGGCTATGCTCCACCTCGGTCCCCCCACGGACAGTGATCGATCCTCCCACCAGAATTGCGATGGGGAGCCATGCCTGGAGGACGAGGGAGACACTACCTGCTGTGCCGACATCAAGAGAAAGGCCGATCTTCCGTGGTTCACCAGGGGAGAAGGTGAGTCCCTCGCTTCCTACGGCAAGTCCCCTGCAGGTTGCATCACAGGTCATTGCCACCGCATGAACCGCCGCCACATGCTGGGCAGCAAGGCCGCGCCGGGGACGGCCTGCTCTGATGCGGGTGATCTCCATTGCCCTCCCACTCAGTGCCGCGAGAGTGACAGCCATCCGTACAATCTGTCCCCCACCCTCCAGATGAGAGCCATCGATGGTCAGCATTCCTTCAGTGCCTGAGCGATATCCGCAGCAACGCTGTAGCGGCTGTAGCCACTCTCTATGGTATCACTCGCTGCCACTCCGACAATCCCGGCGTTGATGAGAAGTGCATAGGCACCTCCGGTGAAGATACCATGGACGCAGACAGCGTGAACAGCACGGGCGCCCTGGTCGAGAAGCATGCGGGAGGCGGTGGCAAGGGTTCCCCCTGTGGAGATGATATCGTCAACGATGACCGCGGTGCGCTGTTCCACCGCCAACCGCTTTGGTTCCATTCGTACTTCCTCCCCGGTTATCCGGGTCTTGATCAGGTGGTCGTGCTCCCAGCGGCCCTCCCGTGCGATTGCTGCAGCAAACCTCTCTGCACCAACGTCGGGAGCGAGGATGAGGGGGTCGGAAAATCCTGCGGTGGTGATGAACCTGGTGACATCCTTTACCGGAGAGAGGGTGGTGGCCGGTACACCGAAGTGGGTGAGGACCCCCGGTTCATGAACCTGTACGGTAATAACCCGGGATACTTCTGCGCCCAGTGCCCTCCCAATAGCCCTGGCACTGATCGGCTCTCCCGGGTTGAACTGCTTATCCTGCCGGGCATACCCCATATAGGGAAGGACGAGGATGTTCTCCGACGCCTGGCAGGCATCGATTAACAGGAGGAGCTGGATCAGGGCATCGCTATCGGTGAGACTCCCCACAATGACCGTTCTATCATCGAGTGAACCGGTCTGCAGATAATGCTCTCCATCAGGAAACCGGGAGAATCGAGTCGTGACCAGTTCCTCGTCCAGTTCCCGCGCGATCCGGGAGGCGAGGATCTGGGATTTCTGTGTACCGACCACTTTCATGCTATCACAACTGTCAGATAAAAAGTACTTAAACCATCAGACAATAAAACATATCAGGTACTCAAGGGACGAGGTATACGTTACAATGGAAAACACAAGTGAGGAACTCATTAACGGCGATGATGTCTTTGCCGGTCTCGACTTAGAGACCTCATCCCAGATTGAGGTACCTCAGAAACTGATCGACCAGGTCATCGGACAGGAGCACGCCGTTGAAGTGATCCGGAAGGCAGCTATCCAGCGGCGGCACGTGATGATGATCGGGAGCCCGGGTACCGGAAAGTCCATGCTCGCCAAAGCGATGGCCGAGCTGCTTCCCAAAGAGGAGCTTCAGGATATCCTGGTCTACCCCAACTCAGAGGATAACAATAATCCCATCATCCGTGTGGTACCAGCCACGAGGGGAAAACAGATTGTTGTCGCCCATAAATCGGAAGCGAAGCGCAAGATCCAGATGCGGAATACCCTCCTCATGCTCCTTTTGATCGGGATCATCGGGTACTCCTTCATCACCTACCAGTGGCTGATGGGGATAATCGCTGCAGCGTTTGTTTTCATGGCTCTGCGCTATTCAACCCCTCGGGAAGAGCTGATGGTTCCCAAGCTGCTGGTCACCAACGATAATACCGCGACCGCTCCATTCGTTGATGCCACCGGCTCCCACGCTGGTGCCTTGCTGGGGGACGTACGGCATGATCCGTTCCAGAGCGGCGGCCTGGAGACGCCCTCCCATGACCGTGTGGAGGCAGGTGCCATCCACCGTGCCCACCAGGGGGTACTGTTCATCGATGAGATCAATACGCTCACCCCTCACTCCCAGCAGAACCTCCTCACCGCTCTCCAGGAGGGAGCGTTCCCCATCACCGGACAGAGTGAGCGATCGAGCGGCGCTATGGTCCGGACAGAGCCCGTGCCCTGCCGGTTCATCATGATCGCCGCTGGTAACCTGGATGCAATCGAGGGTATGCACCCGGCGCTCCGCTCGCGTATCCGCGGTTACGGGTACGAGGTGTTCATGAAGGAGACGATGGAGGACTCCATCGAAAACCGCCGTAAATTCATTCGCTTCATCGCCCAGGAAGTGAAAAATGATGGTAAGATCCCCCATTTCGACCGATCGGCCATCGAGGAATTGATACGGGAGGCACGGCGGCGGTCGAACCGGAAGGGACACCTCAGCCTGAAACTCCGTGATATTGGAGGACTGATTCGGGTCGCCGGCGATATTGCCCGACAACAGGGACAGACCGTCACCAATTCAGCCCATGTTCTCGCAGCGAAAGCAATGGCTCGGTCCATTGAAGAGCAGGTATCAGATGATTATATCCGCCGGAGCAGGGACTATGAATTGACCGTGGTGGAGGGGACCCGGGTCGGGCGAGTGAACGGGCTCGCGGTGATGGGTACCGACAGCGGGTCGGTCCTCCCCATCGTTGCTGAGGTGACCCCCACCCAAGGAGCGACGGGAACGGTGATTGCCACCGGCATGTTGAAAGAGATTGCCCAGGAATCGATCAAGAACGTGAGTGCCATCATCAAGAAGTTCACGGGCCGGGACATCAAGAATATGGACATCCACATCCAGTTCATCGGGACCTACGGTGGTGTAGACGGTGATTCTGCCTCGATCAGTGTGGCGACCGCGGTGATCAGTGCCATTGAGGGAATCCCCATCCACCAGGAACTGGCTATGACTGGTTCACTCTCTGTCCGCGGGGACGTCCTTCCGGTGGGGGGAGTAACCTACAAGATAGAAGCCGCCGCCAAAGCAGGTATCAGGAAAGTGCTCATCCCCCGCACCAACATGGCGGATGTCCTGATAGAGGATCAGTACCAGAAGTCGATGGAGATTATTCCGGTAGATACCATTGAGGAGGTCCTCACCCACGCCCTCGTGCCCGAGAACCGGGAAGGGTTCCTCTCCAAATTGAAGAATATCGCTTCCCAGCGGACCGTCAAGATCTTGGATGTTCCCGTGACCACTCCCCTGGTGTAACCATCATGCAGGGGATCAGGTACTACGACCTGCGTCAGGTGCGGGGGTATGGCACCCGCATTGATATTGACAATGGAGCGGTGGAGGAGGCAGGGACATCTTTTTTTGATGATACCGTGATCCGTGCCCTTGGTCCGAAAGGATGGGGAGTGGTCACTATGGATTCCTTCGTTCCTGATGCCCCCACGAGCATCGAAAATGCCATCGCTGAAGCCGCACCTCTCACTGCGGTGACACATGAAGACATTCTCCTTGCCGGTGTTCCAGGACCGGTCCGTGCTGTCCCTGCCCTCAGGGAAGATCCGGCAGTGATTCACCTTGATGAGAAGATCGATCTCCTGCACGGGATCGAGCGGGCGGCCCGGGTTCCCGAGGTGGGGAATACCCGGGCTACTTACCTGGAACGGAAGGAGACCGTCCGCTTCATGGACTCTTCAGGCATCGACATAAGCTACGATGTGACCCGATGTGGATTCTCGGTGATGGCCGTTGCTGTCCGGCAGGGTCGTATGCAGATGGGGCGGGAGAGCCGGCATACCATCAGCGGATTCAACCTCCGCCACCAGGAAGGGATGGGAGAAAAAGCGGGTCGCACCGCGGTTGCTCTCCTCGATGCCGTTCCGGCACGCGGGAAGAGGATGAACGTGGTGCTTGATCAGGAACTGGGAGGAGTCTTTGCCCATGAGGCAGTGGGGCACGCGAGCGAGGGTGACCTGATCAAGGAAGGAAACTCTGTCCTCAGGGGCAAGATAGGTGAGACGATCGGGAACAGGGATCTCACTATTATTGACGATCCCACACTTCCCGAATTTGGCTTTGAGCCCCTGGATGCGGAAGGTATGGCGGTGCACCGGACTGAAGTCATCCAGGGAGGGAAGGTGCATGCCTACCTTCATAACCGGGAGACTGCGCCGGTAGTGGGGAATGGAGAACCCGGTAATGCCCGGGCGATGGCAGGCAGCATTCCTCAGGTACGTATGAGCAACACCTTCATCGAGAACGGGGATATCGCATTCGAGGAATTACTTGAGGTATGTGGGACCGGTATACTCCTCAAGGGCTCCCGTGGCGGCCAGGTGGACCCTGGCCGGGGAGTATTCCTGTTCAACGCAGAGTACGGGTACCTGATTGAAAACGGAGAATGCACAACCATGGTGAGGGACGTCTCTCTCTCAGGAGAGATTCTTAGTACCCTTCACGATATCGAGCTCATCGGCAACGACCGCTTGATGTATGAGGGATTTTGCGGAAAGGGGGGGCAGAGTGTGCCGGTGAGTGACGGTGCACCACACCTCCTCCTCCGCCACGCGGTGGTGGGTGGCAGTGGAACTGATTGAGGCGATTCTTGAGGAAGGGATCAGGCGCTGCGATGAGGTGGAAGTCTTTGGTACGAACGGTACTTCACTCTCACTCACCCTGAAAGGAGGAATTCTCCATTCCGCGGAACTATCCCGTTCGTGGGGTGTAGGTATCCGTACTATTGAGAAAGGAAAGATCGGGTTCTCCAGCACCAGCGACCCTGGTCGATGGCGGGAGTGTCTGAAAGCAGCATGTGAGAGCGGAACAGCAGCAACTCACCAGGAGTGGAAGGGACTGCCTGGGCCGGTGGAGTATCCTCTCCGTGCCCCAACTCATGACCCCTCTCTTTTCCCCAACCTCGATCCCGCTCAACTGCTCGCAGATGCCCTGCTGGAGGGTGCGGGAGAGCATCCCGTCACTATCACTGGTGGTTCTGTCGACCTTTCCCGGGGCACTATTATCCTTGCCAATAGCAGGGGGGTGCGATACACCGCACCCCGAACCCTTGCCTCTATATCTCTTGAGGCGATCCATGGCACATCTACGGGATATGAGTTTGATGCCTCGGTGTTCATGGAGCTGGATGCCCGAGCTGTCGGTGAACAGGCAGCATTCCTGGCAAGCCACTGTGACGGGGGATATGACATCTCCACCGGGGATTACGATCTCGTCCTCTCACCTATTGCGGTTGCCCAGCTGCTGGGACATGCGGTAGTCCCTGCATTGAGTGGACGAAATGTCCATGCGGGCCGATCCCGATTGAGCGGGGAGCTGGGGAAGCAATGCCTGGACGAAGGACTCTCCCTCTATGATGATCCCTTTGCCAGGGGGACCGGGGCGACGGACTGGGATGGGGAAGGGGTGCTCGCCCGGCGGATTCCGTTTGTGAATGACGGGGTGTTGGAGCGGTTTGCCTACGATCTGAAAACTGCCTCCCGTTATGGAACTGAGAGCACTGCCAGTGCCGTCCGGTCGGGATACGGGGGTGCTCCTGCCATCGGAGTCCACAACCTGGTGGTGGATGGGGAGCGGACCGGGGTTTTCGATGACAAAGCGCTCTTTGTCCATGATATTGTTGGCGCCCATACCGCGAACCCCTTGACCGGGGATTTCTCGGTGGAGCTCTCCAATGCCTACTGGATTGAGGGCGGTATCCCAGGGACACCGGTACGGAAAGCGATGTATGCCGGGAATATTTTTGAAGCGTTCCGGTCCATCGGAGGATTGGGAAAGGAGTCACGGGTGGTAGGATCGGCGATCCTACCACCGGTAAGATTAAATAAACAGCGAATCATCGGTAAATAACATGATTGAAGCGATTCTCGCCATAATTCTTGCAATTCTTGTAGCGGTGGTCATTTACTATGTACTGAAGAAGGCGATCACCCTGCTGATCAATTCGCTGGTGGGCATTATCACCCTCTTCCTCCTGAACTTCCTGGGGGTGATGAGCTGGTTCGGGAAGCCTGCAATCCCTATCAACCTGGTCACC
>JAJRCM010000103.1 GCA_028678965.1 Methanomicrobiales archaeon
GACATTGCCCCTACTGATGTGATCATGGCGATGAGAAACCTCGCCTGGAAGAGGAAAATCGTCCCGGTCAATTTCCTGAAGACCGTCCAGGCAATCTATACGACCGGTCACGGCGTCCCCAATAACGATGTGAACCGTGCTGCCCGGGTAAGGCTTGGAATGGAGAAGGAACCGCCAACGGTCCATCGGTACAAGGAATATCTTCCCGGGATTCAGAAGATTCTCGACCACTATGGCCTGAAAGACCAGGCTGACAAGATTGTCGCGGAGGCAGAGAAACATGCATGACTATGCGTTCTTCCTGGGATGTATCGCACCCAACCGCTATCCCGGGTGTGAAGCAGCTGCTATCAAGACCAGCAAGAAACTGGGCATCGACCTCCTTCCCCTGGAGGGTGCCAGCTGCTGCCCCGCACCAGGTGCGTTTGGTTCCATCGACCTCAGTATCTGGTATGCCATGGCTGCACGGAACCTCGTCCTTGCCGAGAAGATGAAAAAGGACATCGCCCTCCTGTGCAACGGTTGCTACAAGTCGATATGGGAGGTCAACCACAAGCTCAAACAACACGATGAGCTCCGGGACAAGGTCAATGAGGTATTGAAGGTCATTGACATGGAGTTCAAGGGAACCATCGATGTGTGGCACCTGATAGAACTCTATAGTGACCCAAAGATTGTGGGCGTGGAGAAAGTGCGGGAGAGCGTCACCCGCCCACTGACTGGAACACGGGTTGCGGTCCACTATGGCTGCCACCTGCTGAAACCAAAGAAGGAACGACACTTTGGTGACACCGAGAACCCGATGTGGATCGAGGAGCTCGTAGGAGCGCTCGGTGCAGAACCGGTCCAGTACCGGAAGAAGATGCAGTGCTGCGGTGCCGGCGGCGGTGTGCGTGGCTACGACATTGCACATTCGCTGGATATCACCAATGAGAAGCTGATCAACCTGCATGAAGCCAAGGTTGACGCCCTCACCGAGGTATGCCCGTTCTGCCAGCTCCAGTTTGATCGTGGACAGATCGAGATAAAGGAGAAATTCGGGAAATACTGGGGTCTCCCCGTCCTGCACTTCAATGAGCTGCTGGGCTTAGCCCAGGGGATGAGCCCGACCGACCTGGCACTCGATCTCCATGGAGTCGACTGTACTCCATTCCTGAATAAGATTCTCTGAGAGGTGCAAACATGGTCGACACAACTAGTACAAAAAAACCGAGAATCGGTGTGTTTGTCTGCCACTGCGGTACCAACATCGCAGGGTCCATCGATGTCAAGGGGCTGGTGGAGTACGCCAAGACAGTGCCCAATGTAGCCTTCGCCCAGGACTACCAGTATGTCTGCTCCACACCAGGCCAGAAGATCATCACCGATGCCATTGAGAAGGAAAAGCTGACCGGCACCGTGGTCGCTGCCTGTTCTCCTCGGCTGCACGAGCCGACCTTCAGGACTGCGACCAAGGAGGGTGGCCTGAACCAGTTCCGTTTCGAGATGGCCAATATCCGTGAGCAGGGTTCCTGGGTGCATATGCATGACCGGGACGCGGCCACGGATAAAGCCAAGGACGCAGTACGGATCGCGGTGGCCAAGGCCGCCCTTCTCCAGGATCTCGAGCCCAAGGCGGTACCAGTAGAGAAAGCTGCGCTGGTGGTCGGTGCAGGTATTGCCGGTATGCAGGCGGCACTTGATCTGGCAAACGCTGGGATCAAGACCTACCTCGTAGAGAAAAATCCCTCTATCGGTGGCCGGATGTCCCAGCTGGACAAGACCTTCCCCACGCTGGACTGCTCCCAGTGCATTCTCACCCCCAAGATGGTGGACGTGGGAAGGGCCCCGAACATCGAGCTGATGACCTACTCGGAGATCGATGCGGTCGAAGGGTACATCGGGAACTTCGATGTCACCATCAGGAAGAAGGCACGGGGTGTCCTTTCCATGGCAGAAGCCGAGGCAAAAGGTATCTCTGGCGGCGGATGCAATGGCTGCGGTGACTGCGAGCCGGTCTGCCCGGTGATCAAGCCGAATCCCTTTGAGGAGGGCATGAAGCCACGGAAGGCCATCTATATCTACCACCCCCAGGTCGTTCCCCTGCTGTATACGGTCGACTTCGACAGCTGCATCAAATGCAACCTCTGTGTGACCGTCTGCGGTGACAAGAAGGCGATTGACCTGGAGATGAAGGATGAGCTCATCAAGGTGAAGGTGGGAACGGTCATCCTCGCCATAGGGTTCGACATTTTCCCGGTGGAGAACAAGCGGGAGTGGGGTTACAAGCAGTTTGAGAATGTGGTCACCAGCTTGGAATTCGAGCGCCTGATCTGTGCGTCTGGGCCAACCGGTGGTCACCTGATCCGCCCCAGTGATGGGAAAGAACCCAAGCGGATCGGGTTCGTGCTCTGCGCAGGGTCGCGTGACAATACTGGCATCGGGAAGCCCTACTGTTCCCGGTTCTGCTGCATGTACTCGCTGAAGCATGCCCACCAGATCATCGAGAAAATGCCTGGCGCTATTCCCTATATCTTCTATATGGACATCCGTTCCTTCGGGAAGATGTACGAGGAGTTCTACTATCGTATCCAGGATGAGGGTGCCAAGTTCATCCGCGGCCGAGTTGCGAACATTCTTGAAGACCCGGTGACCAAGAACCTCCATGTCTATGCCGAAGATACCATGCTCCAGCGACCGATGGATATGGAGATGGACCTGGTGGTACTCGCCGCTGCGGTACAGCCAGCGGCTCTTACCGACAAGACACGAAAACTGTTCGGGGTCTCCTGTTCACTTGACGGATGGCTTCTTGAAGCCCACCCCAAGCTGAACCCCTGCGGTACCACGACTGCAGGTGTCTTCCTCGCTGGTGTCTGTCAGGGGCCAAAGGACATTCCTGATGCGGTAGCCCAGGCTGAGGGCGCTGCCTCAGCGGCAAGCATTCCCATCCACAGGGGAGAAGTGGAGCTTGAGCCCTTCTTCGCCCAGTGTATCGAGGAGAAATGCGCCGGCTGCGGCATGTGTATCAACCTCTGCCCCTACCAGGCGCTCTCGCTGGTAGATAAGGAGGCAGGCAAGAAGGTGATGCAGGTTACTGAAGCAAAATGCAAGGGCTGCGGTACCTGTGGTGCTTTCTGTCCGGGTGGAGCTATATGGATGCAACACTTTTCCACTCCGCAGATCGTTGCTCAGATCGATGCATTCCTCCTGGGAGGTGTAAAATAAATGGCTGACGTTAAGAAACCCAAGATCCTGGGTATTCTGTGTAACTGGTGCTCCTACGCGGGAGCTGACCTTGCGGGGAGTGCCCGTACCCAGTATCCCCCGGATGTCAGGGTTGTCAGGGTCATGTGCACCGGCCGGGTGGACCCCCTGTTCATCATGAAGGCATTCACTGATGGGGCGGATGGCGTGCTCGTCTCCGGGTGCCACTTTGGAGACTGCCACTACCTGGAGGGGAACTACAAATCCGCGAAGCGTATGTTCCTGATGAAGAGCCTGCTCAAGGGCATCGGGATGGAGGATAAGCGTCTTCGGATGACCTTTGTCTCGGCATCGGAAGGTGCGAAGTGGGCAAAGGTGATCGAAGATGTCGTCAATACCATCAACGAGCTCGGTCCCAGCCCCCTCAAGGAGATGACGAAGTAATCAGATGAGGTGGTGCCTTGCCCAAAATTACCCTTAATTTGATAACGGGGCGGACCATCCAGCAGGGTGTAGCGATGGAAGCGGGGAAGAATCACCCCGCCTATCGCGAAGCCTGCGGCATCATCGAGCTTGACAAAGCGGATTTCAAACGCCTTGGTGCATGGCCTAATACCAATGTTCGGGTCAACAGTGCCCACGGGACTGTTGTGGTCAAAGCGGTACCTGCCACTCAGGGTCCGCATCCCGGTATTGCCTTCATCCCCATGGGGCCGTGGGCAAACCGTGTAATCAATCCATATACCTACTCCACCGGTACGCCGACTTTCAAGGGAACCCCGATTGAGGTGGAACCAGCACAGGGTGAAGTGGTGCTGGACGGCATCCAGGTTGTTTATGAAGTTGTGCGAGGTGGAAAGAAGTGACTAAGACAGTAAGCGACGTTATCTGCCCGTTCTGCGGAACCCTCTGCGATGACCTGGAAGTCGTGGTGAGTGATGACGGGAAGAAGATCCTCGAGGTTCTCAACGCGTGTGCCATCGGGAACGAGAAGTTCCACCATGCCGGGGCTGAGGATCGCCCCAAGAGACCGAGGATGCAGCAGCCCGATGGCAGCTACAAGGAAGTCAGCTATGACGACGCGGTGGAGTACACCGCACAGATGCTCGCCAAAGCGAAGAAACCCCTGATGTACGGCTGGTCCTCCACCAACTGTGAAGCCCAGAGCATCGGTCACGAGGTCGCGGAACTGGTGGGAGCGGTGGTGGATAATACCGCTACCGTCTGCCATGGTTCGACCCTCATTGCCTTGCAGGACGTGGGGATTCCCAGCTGCACCCTTGGAGAGATTAAGAACCGTGCGGATCGTATCCTCTACTGGGGCTGTAACCCGGCGCATGCCCACCCACGGCACATGAGCCGGTACTCCATCTTCCCCCGCGGGTTCTTCACCGGGAAGGGATCCCAGAGCCGGAAGCTCTTCGTGATCGATCCCCGAATGAGCGACACCGCGAAGCTCGCCGACTACCATTTCCAGGTGGAGCAGGGAAGGGATTATGAACTTCTTCAAGCGTTCCGCACGGCACTCAAGGGAGAATGGCTCCCGGATACGGTTGCCGGCATCCCAAAAGAGAGGATTTACGAGGGAGCGGAAGTGCTCAAGAGCGGACGGTTCGGGATCATCTTCTTCGGTATGGGGGTTACCCAGACACGGGGAAAGAACCATAATATTGATGCCGCCATCAGCCTAACGAAGGACCTGAACGAGTACACCAAGTTCAACATTATGCCCATGCGGGGGCACTACAATGTCACCGGATCGGGCGAGGTCCTTGGCTGGCAATACGGATTCCCCTACTGTGTGGATCTCTCCCGCGGTTTCGCTCGGTATAACCCCGGGGATTCCAGTTCGAACGACCTCCTCGTTCGTGGAGAGGTCGATGCTGTATTGACTATTGCCAGCGATCCGGGGGCGCATTTCCCCATCAGCTCTGTGCAGAAGATATGGAATCTCCCCTCGGTTGCCATCGACCCGCATATCACTCCCACAACCGAAGTATCCAAGCTCCATGTGCCGGTCGCCTTTGTGGGCATCGAGTGTGGGGGGAATGCCTATCGGATGGACAATGTTCCCATCGATTGCCGCAAAGTTGTGGATCCACCGGAGGGCATGCTCACCGATGAGGAGTTCCTCACCCGGGTACTCAAGCGGGTGAAAGAGCTCAAGGGGGTGGCCTGAGATGTCCGAATACTTGATCAAGAATGGATTTGTCTTCGATCCCACCCAAAAGATCAAGGGTGACACGGCAGATGTCGCGATAAAAAACGGGAAGATCGTTGAGACGA
>JAJRCM010000104.1 GCA_028678965.1 Methanomicrobiales archaeon
GTCACCGGCGTATCAGGGAGCGGGAAGTCCACCCTCATCCACGAGATACTCTATAAAGCCCTCCAGCGGGAGCTCCACGGAGCAAAGGTGACCGCCGGTGCTCACGATGCCATCGAACACCACGGCTATATCGATAAGGTGATCATCATTGACCAGAGTCCCATTGGTAGAACCCCGCGGAGCAACCCGGCCACCTACACCAAAGTATTCGATGAGATACGGCGGGTATTTGCGTCGACCAAAGAGGCCAAGATGAGGGGGTATACACCGGCACGGTTCTCCTTTAACCTCAAAGGTGGCCGGTGTGAAGCGTGCCAGGGCGACGGACTGATCAAGATTGAGATGCACTTCCTCCCGGACGTGTATATCGAGTGCGAGGAGTGTAAAGGGAAGCGCTATAACCGGGAGACCCTGGAGGTGCACTACAAGGGGAAGTCTATCGCTGATGTCCTGGCCATGAGCGTAGAGGAGGCGTACGGATTCTTTGCGCATAATCCCGCCATCCGCAATCGCCTCGAGACCCTGGTGCGGGTCGGGCTGGGTTACATCACCCTCGGTCAGAGCTCCACCACGCTTTCCGGAGGAGAGGCGCAGCGCATCAAACTCACCCGGGAGCTGGCGCGGAAAGGAACGGGTAAGACACTCTACCTCCTTGACGAGCCCACTACAGGACTCCATTTCCATGACGTGAAGAATCTTATCAGGGTGCTCGATGACCTGGTGGCCAGGGGAAACACCGTCGTGGTCATTGAACATAACCTGGATATCATCAAGTCAGCTGACCACATCATCGACCTCGGTCCAGAGGGCGGGGAGGGTGGGGGGATGGTGGTCGTAACGGGTACACCGGAGGAGGTGGCGAAGGATGAGAAGAGCTACACCGGGCAGTATCTGAGGAGGATTCTCCATGCCACCAGTTGATCCTGCTGCCCTCCCCAAAAACCCTGGCTGCTACCTGTTCCGTGATGCCGAAGGTAGCATCCTGTATATCGGGAAGGCGAAGAACCTCCGTCAAAGGGTGGCACATTATTTAAAAAAGGAGGATCACGACCCAAAGACCCGCCAGCTTGTTGGGCAGATCGCTGATGTGGATGTTATCGTGACCGAGAACGAGGTCGAAGCGCTGATACTTGAGAGCAACCTGATCAAGCGCCATCAGCCAAAGTACAACATCGACCTGAAGGATGCGAAGAGCTTTGCCTATATTCAGATTTCGGACGATCCGTTTCCCCGTATCGGCATCGCCAGGCGCCCATCAGGAGAGGGGGGGTCCTTGTATGGGCCGTTTGTCTCTGCCAGGGAACGGGACCATGTCCTGCGGGTGCTCAAAAAAACATTTACCCTTCGTTCCTGCCGCCGACTTCCAAAACGGGCGTGTCTGCGGTATCATATGCACTCCTGCAGCGCCCCCTGCATCGGAAAGATATCACTTGAAGCGTATGAGAACGAGGTGCAGAAAACGGAGGCTGTGCTGAAAGGTCGTTCCTCGGAGCTGCTGGCTGCCCTCCGGACAGAGATGGCAGGGCGATCCGCGGCGATGGAGTTTGAGCAGGCAAAGGAGATCCGTGATCAGATCGCCGCCATTGAAGGGCTCACTGTCCGTCAGCACATGGAGCGCCTGAAGCGTTCCGATGAGGATATCATCAACTGTATTGCTGCCGGAGGGAGGGTGACACTCGCGGTCTTTCACACCTTCCACGGTAGGCTTGCGGAAAAGGAAGTATTCTCCTTTGATGATCGGGCCGGGGTTCTGGAGGAATTTCTAGTCCAGTACTACGCCGAACGGGAACCCCCGCGGGAACTCATCCTCCCCAGACCGGTCGATGATTCCCTCATCCAATTTCTCTCCGTGCGCAAGGGGCGGCAGGTCCTGGTTACCATCCCGCAGCGGGGAGAAAAGAAGAAGCTGCTCGACCTTGTGCACCGCAACCTGGAACTAACTTCTGCTGGTGAGGGGGCACGGGGTGAGGAACTCCGTAGAACCCTGAATCTGGCTGCGGTACCCCATGTGATAGAGTGCTTCGACATCTCCCATATCTCGGGAACCTCGATGGTGGGATCGATGGTGCAGTTCCGCGACGGGAAACCCGATAAGAGAAAATACCGGAGGTTCCGAATCAGGTCGGTGAAAGGTTCTGATGACTTGTCTTCGATGGCAGAAGTGGTACGACGCCGGTATACACGGCTGGTGAGGGAGGGAGAGGAACTCCCTGACCTGGTGATCGTAGACGGCGGCCGCGGTCAGGTCCAGGCAGCAAAGGAGGAGCTCAATACCCTGCACCTTTCCATCCTGGTCATAGGTATCGCCAAACGGGAAGAACGGGTGTACCTGCCGGGCAGCGCATCTCCTCTCCCGCTCAGCAGGGACGATCGGGCATCACGGTACATTCAGGAGATACGAGATGAAGCCCATCGGTTCGCCCACGCGTATCACACATTGCTCCGACGAAAGGAGGTGAAGGGATGAACCACTTCCTGTTAAAGTCTCCCTTCACGCCACGTGGATCCCAGCCGGAAGCACTGCGGCAGCTGGTGGAGGGACTTCAGAGCGGGATGAGGTACCAGACCCTGCTGGGGGTCACCGGGTCAGGGAAGACCTTCACCATAGCAAATGTGATCGAAGCGGTACAGCGGCCCACGCTGGTCATCGCCCATAATAAAACCCTCGCTGCCCAGTTGTACAGTGAATTCCAGGAATTCTTCCCGAAGAATCGGGTGGAGTACTTTGTCTCTTATTATGATTACTATCAGCCTGAGTCATACATCCCGGCAAAAGATCAGTACATCGAGAAGGATGCACAGGTCAATCCGCGCATTGAGCAGCTCCGCCTGTCTACCACCGCTTCCCTCCTCTCCAGGGAGGATGTGATCGTGGTCGCATCGGTGTCCTGTATTTATGGACTGGGGAACCCTGTAAACTTCCGGAATATGGGGTTCGAAATCCGAAGGGGAGATCGCTTCCCGCGGGATGAGATCCTCCGCCACCTGATCGAGATCCAGTATGAGCGGAATGATCTGGATCTCTTCCCCGGTCGGTTCAGGGTGAGGGGCGAAGTGATCGATCTTGTCCCCGGTTATTACCCCCAGATCATCCGTATAGAAACGTTCGGTGATCAGATTGAGCGGATACGGGAGATTGACAGGATAACCGGAAAACCTCTCGCTGACCTCCCGTACTACCACGTGTATCCTGCCCGCCATTTTGTCACCCCGCCCTCTACTATCGGGAGGGCAGTTGAATCTATACGGGAAGAGCTGGCAGAGCGCCTTCCCGAACTCCCTCTTCTGGAGGCGCACCGGCTGGAACAGCGAACACTCTATGACCTGGAGATGATCGAGGAGACTGGGTTCTGTAAGGGGATTGAGAATTACTCACGACATTTTGATCTCCGTGCGAAGGGTCAGCGCCCCTACTGCCTCCTGGATTACTTCCCGGATGACTTTCTGATGGTAATCGATGAAAGTCATCAGACCATTCCCCAGCTCCATGGAATGTATCGCGGGGATCGATCCCGAAAGCAGGCGCTCATTGATTACGGATTCAGGCTGCCGAGCGCGTACGATAACCGGCCCCTGACCTTTAACGAGTTCGAAGAGTCCATGCGCCGGGTCATCTTTGTCTCGGCAACACCGGGTGAGTATGAAGCTCGCCATGCTGTACAGGTGGTGGAACAGGTGGTCCGTCCCACCGGATTACTCGAACCCCACGTGGAGGTCCGTCCGGTTGATGACCAGACAACCGATGTCATCCATGAGATACAGGATACGATCCGAAGGGGTGACCGGGTGCTCGTCACCACGCTCACCAAACGGTTGGCCGAGGAACTCTCCGAGTACCTGGCCGATCAGGGAATACGGACCCGGTACCTCCACTCAGAGATCGAGACGATCGAGCGGACAGAGATTATCCGGCAGCTCAGGCTCGGGAAGTTCGATGTACTGGTGGGGATCAACCTCCTGCGGGAAGGGTTGGATATTCCGGAGGTGGGATTCATCGGCATCCTGGATGCTGATAAGGAAGGATTTCTTAGGGATGAGAAGAGCCTGATCCAGATCATTGGCCGGGCTGCGCGGAATATCAATGCCAGAGTCGTGCTGTACGCAGATTCGGTGACCGGATCGATGAGGAGGGCGCTCGATGAGGTGGCGAGGAGGCGGGCGATCCAGATGGCCTATAATGAACTCCACGGGGTGATTCCCCAGACCATCATCAAACCTATACGGGAGAAAGAAGTGGAGATCAGGGATGTCGCTCACGTGCCAAAACGGGAGATTCCGAATATTCTCATCGAACTGGAGGCGAAAATGAGGAAAGCAGCGGAGGAGCTTGATTTTGAACGCGCCATCGCCCTCCGCGATACCATCTCGAACTTCAGGCGCCGTCTTGAGCGGGGAGCGGGCAGCCACGGATACCATAACTAGCGGTGGTACGGTTCGCCGCGGATGATACGGAAGCCACGGTACAGCTGCTCCAGGAGGATAAGCCGTGCCAGCTGGTGAGTGAAGGTCATGGGGGAGAGAGAAAGCCGGTGGGCACATCGATCCCTCACTTCATCGGAAAGGCCAAGCTCCCCCCCAATGAGAAAGGCGACGGTATGGGGGCCGGTGATCTCCCACTGTTTCAATTTTCCGGCGAACTGGCTGCTGGTCCAACGCTCTCCTTCCGGGTCAAGGGCAACAACCTGGCAATCCGAGGGGAGTGCCCGGAGGAGTTCCCGACCTTCTGCTTCCTGTATGGCAGTCATCTCCGCGGAAGCTGTTCCGCGGGCGGTATGGTCCTTCACCTCAATGACTTTGACAGAGGCATAGGGGCGAAGCCTGACAAGGTATTCCTCAATTCCCACGTTGAGATAACGCTCCCGTATCTTTCCCACAGCAAGGATGAGTAGCTGCACAGCAAAGGGAAGCTCTCGCCGCAGGAAGATGAACGTTCGTATCGTTAGCTACATCGAAATGCCGGGAATCAGGAGGATTCGTGGATAGGATAGGAGGAAAGAGTGGTATCCCCTCTACTGAGATAAAAGGGGAGGGAAACGGGAGCGTGACCAATGGAGATTATATCCTTGCACTCCCACCCACTCATGGGAGTTGATACCTATACCGGCACGGCATAAAGTTGTGGAGGCAGGAACCAGGGAGAGTGCCTTCTGCACCCTCGCCATTTTGAGCATGGCAGAGGGGGAGTTACGGGAGGTCCGACGGCATGTCCGAGGAGATCACAAACGACGGATTGACGCCGCCATCACCATCATGCACATCATCGCCACGGATACCCAGCGGACCTATGCAATCACTGACAATGAGGCAGCGCAGGCCATCAGGGCTGCAGCAGAATGTAGATCAACAGGAACGCACCGGTAATCAGTGCACCAAGCGCGGCAAGCTGGATGAGGAGGGGGAGGAGGGTGAATCCCTTCCGACTCCTGTTGCGCTGGTAGAATCCTTCCGTCTACCGGATGCTTCCCGCATTTAAAAAGACCGGGACGCAATTGCTACCTGACCATAAGGTTGCCATGGATGTTCAGACGGGGGATGTCGCAAACCGGGGGGAAGGGGACGCTGATGATCGCATCCCGTATTCCCTTCAGGTAGACACCCGTATCTGCCTGGGCTTGCCTGCCAATAGTTAAGACATACAAGGGCTGGCATCCCCATCAGCGCTATCCATTATGTCAGTCTTTCGATGTGATATTCTCCTCTGAGATAAGTCCTGAACATCGTATTTTCTGCAATGAAGACTATCAGGGTGATAGGATGCAATGCTTCAGAATAATATTTTATATCGCAACCAATATGTAGTGTTTGAATGAGGATATATTCCGTTTCACGCTCTCTGCTGCCAGAGCAGGAATGGATTGTTTCGTGATGATCCATGTTTGAAAAAGTGCTGTTCGCGACCGATTTCTCGGAGTATGCAAAGAAGACCCTTGACTGTATCGCAGGTTTCCCTGGAGTCCAGGAAGTCATACTGCTCCACGTACTTGAAGAGGCTAGGTCTCCGAGGGGGGGTGGCAAGATAAGTAATGTCCCGTACCAGAATGGCAAAAATTTCCTCAAAGAAGAGAAACGTTACCTTGAAAACCTCAGCCGGAACCTCAGAGTGACAACGGTGGTAAAGGCAGCATCCGACATCGCCGGAACAATTCTCGAAACGGCAGAGGAAAAGGGTGTTTCCCTGATTGTTGTCGGTGCACGCGGGAATAGCCTTGTAGAAGGGATCCTTCTTGGTAGTGTATCAACGGCTGTCGCTCGCCGTAGCAGGATCAGTGTCCTGATCATGCGCCATAAAATTATTGAGACCCTAACAGGGAAGACCTATGAAATGTTCTGCCCGAGGATACTCTCCAGTGTCCTCTGCCCGATTGATTTCTCTCAATACTCTACCAATGCGATAGCCCTTGTCAGAATGACAAAGGGGTTGGGTGAGGTCATCCTTCTCCATGTCGTATCAAAGGGTGAGACCGAGAGAGAGATTGAGGATGCTGCTA
>JAJRCM010000105.1 GCA_028678965.1 Methanomicrobiales archaeon
ACGTGACCCCGGGTGGCAAGCTGGGCGGGCATGATCCCCATCTTGCATTCACCAGGCGAGAGGAGCCCGGGGCAGTTCGGGCCAATCACTATGGATCCCTGCATCTTGGCATAGGCAAGGGCTTTCAGGGTGTCATGGACCGGGATGTGCTCGGTGATAGCGACGATACATTCGATGCCGGCATGTGCCTCCTCCATGATCGAGTCGCTTGCTGCCGCAGCGGGAACAAAGATCACGCTGGCTGTCACCTCATGCTCTCGCATGGCTTCCCTGACGGTGTTATAGACCGGCACCCCATGGACTTGCTGTCCCCCCTTCCCTGGTGTTACGCCGGCAACAACCCCTTTTCCCCCCACCTGCCGGGCATAGGCATTCATGAGCCCGATATGGAACTCACCCTGCTTCCCGGTGGCGCCCTGCACAAGGATGCCCGTGTTCCTGTCACCGTAGATCATACCGCCACCTCCACTGCCCGTTGTACGACCAGATCCATGGTGTCCAGCATCTCGTACCCTTTCTCGGTGAGCAGGCGCCGTCCCTCTGCCTCGTTCGTGCCGGCAAGCCGGACGATCACCTTCTGGGGGATGCCGGCAGCAATGATCCCGCGGGCAACCTCATCACAGCGGGTGATACCACCCAGCAGGTTCACCACGATGACCCTGACCGAGGGAAGACGTGCCACCAGCTGGACCGCATGCATCACCCGCTCGCTCTCCGCTCCGCCACCGACATCGAGAAAGTTCGCCGCTTTCCCCCCATAGTGCTCGATGAGGTCGAGGGTTGCCATGGTGAGCCCGGCGCCGTTCCCGATCACCCCGATTGAACCGCTGAGCTCCACGTACGAGAACCCGTGCTGTTCCGCCTCACGTTCGCGGGACGTGAGGTCGCGGTTCATCTTAATCCCCTGCCGGGGAAGGGCGTTATCATCGACGATGATCTTGGCATCTGCCGCATACACTCCCTGGGGGGTGGTGACCAGGGGATTGATCTCCGCAAGGAGCGCATCCTTCTCGCAGAAGACACGGTACAGTTTGTTGATCACCGGGATGATCTCTTTGGGGGCGCTACCGGCCAGTTCGCGGAGCATGAAGGGAGGAATGTCCCGCATGAGTGGTGGTGCGTACACCTTTCGGATCGCTTCAGGGCGCTCCTTTGCGGTGATCTCAATATCGACCCCGCCGGCGTCGGCAAAGAGTATCAGCGGCTGCCTGCTCGAGCGATCGATGGTGATGGAGAGATAGTACTCGTGCTGGATAGGCAGGTGTTGCTCGGCAAGGATCTCCCTGACGTGGAGCCCATTGATCTCTTTTCTGAACAAGGCGTCCGCGGTCTTCACCGCGGTCTCCCTCTCTGCCATCAGGATTCCGCCGGCTTTTCCCCGGCCCCCGACATCCACCTGTGCCTTGAGGACGATCCGGTCACCGAGAGAGGAAAGGTGCGGGATCAATTCTTCTGCTGAACGGATAAGGACACCCGCTGGTACCTTGATCCCGTACTCTTTCAGGATGTTCTTTGCCTCGTGCTCGAGCAGTTTCATACGTTCTTCACCGTTGCTGTCCCCGCGAGTTCGATTCCCTTCTTCATCGCCTTCAGGTTGAGCTCCTCCGTTCCTTTCGGGACTGAGTCCAGGATCGCTTTTTCAAGCGCCGGTTCTCCCACCACCGTGGTCGTGGCAACAAGAGCTCCCAGCATCACGATGTTGGCAACGATGTCACGACCCAGGGTCTGCTTTGCCTCCCGTGTCGCAGGGATCTCATAGTAAGTACAGGTCGGGCGAGAGTGGATGAGCGATGAATCCAGCACCATGACAGCATTCCGTGGTGCGCTGGCGCCATATCTCTCGAACCCCTCCTGGGACATGATCACAAAGATGTCCGGATTGATGACCTTGGGGAACAGGATGGGCTCATCATCGATGATCACCGCGCTCATGGACGCCCCTCCCCGTGCCTCGGGACCGTAGACCTGGGTCTGGACCGCGTATTTCGTGTCGTACATCACCGCCGCTCTTCCCAGAATCACCGCCGCGAGGATGATCCCCTGTCCACCAAACCCGGAAAACCGCACCTCATGCCTCATGGTGTCCCCCCCATCGCCGGACGGTTGCGCCGGAGGAGCTCCCCGATGATAATCGCATCTTCCGGAATCGGCTCTCCCTTCTCCCTCATACGGTCTCGTTTTGCCCGCAGCAGGGAATGGGTTTTCAGGAATTCAACCTGGTCGGTGACCTGTTTGAACTTATTGCGGCGCCCGAAGTTGGTGGGGCACTGCGTCATCGCCTCGATGAACGAGAACCCCTCGTTCTCCAGCCCTGCTTTCACCGCGTGTTCGAGTTCCTTCACATGGTAGGACGTCCACCGCGCAACGTAATTTGCTCCGGCAGCAATAGCCAGCTCGCAGAGATCGAACGAGGGCTCCGTGGACCCATAGGGAGTGGTGGTGGAGAGATATCCCTGGGGGGTTGTCGGGCTCCCCTGGCCTCCGGTCATCCCATAGATCTGGTTGTTCATGCAGACGACGGTCATATCAATATTCCGACGGCAGGCATGGATGAAGTGGTTACCCCCTATTGCGGCAAGGTCACCATCGCCAGTGAATACCACGATATGGAGGTTCGGATTGGCAAGTCTCACCCCCGTGGCAAAGGCGAGCGCCCTCCCGTGCGTGGTATGAAGCGAATCAGTCAGAATGTACCCGGGTGCCCGGGAAGAACACCCGATACCAGAGACAAACACGGTTTCCTCTCTCTTCCACCCCATCGAATCCACCGCGGCAAGGGTGCAATTGATGATTG
>JAJRCM010000106.1 GCA_028678965.1 Methanomicrobiales archaeon
TCATGGAGCACATTGAGGAAGCCGGGGTGCATAGCGGGGATTCAGCCTGCGTTATCCCTCCTCAGTCCCTTTCTGCTTCAGTTGTACAGCGGCTGGAGGAATACACCACAAAAATATCTCTCGGCCTTGGGGTGGTGGGGCTCATCAATATTCAGTACGCCATCAAGGATGATGTGGTCTATGTGCTGGAGGCAAACCCGAGAGCGAGTAGAACCGTACCCTTTGTGAGTAAGGCGACCGGTATCCCCCTCGCGAAACTGGCTGCCAAGGTCATGGTGGGGAGGAGGCTCCAGGATCTCGGGTTCAGGAAGCGGGACTTCCATCACGTCGCGGTCAAAGAGGTGGTCCTACCCTTCAATAAACTGGTCGGGGTCGATACGGTTCTCGGCCCTGAAATGAAGAGTACCGGCGAAGTGATGGGTATCGATTATGATTTTGGGAGAGCCTATTACAAAGCCTGCATCAGTGCAGATAATGAGCTGCCGAGAGCAGGTAACGTCTTCATCTCCATCAGCGATGACCAGAAAGACGAGATAGCTCCCATCGCACGGGCACTTAGAAACTTAGGTTTGAACCTGTATGGTACTGCAGGAACCATTGAGTTCCTGAACCAGATTGGCGTGGAAGGATATATGCTCCGCAAAGTCCAGGAAGGATCACCCAATGTCATCGATATGATGCGCCGGGGAGAAATGCACCTGATCATCAACACGCCAGTCGACAAAGCATCACGTCAGGATCACTACCAGATCATGCGGGAGGCGGTGGATCATAGTATTCCCTATATCACCACCATCCAGGCTGCACGGGCTGCCGCGCTGGCCATCGATGTGATCAGGAGAGAAAAGATCACGCTGGAACCGCTCCAGTACTACCTGGGGGGGAATTGAGTGGGAAAGGGAAAGATTATACTCGCGTATTCAGGAGGGCTGGACACCTCGGTCTGCATCCCGCTCCTCAAGGAGCACTATGGATATGATGAGGTCGTAACGGTCGTCGTGCATGTCGGTCAGCGAGATGAAGAGATCGAGGCTGCGAAAAAGAAGGGAGAGCAGCTTGCTGACCGGCATTACACCATTGATGCACGGGAAAAATTTGTGAGTTGTCACATCGCCCCGGCGATAAAGGCCAATGGTTCCTATGAAGGATACCCTATGGGCACGTCTCTGGCACGACCCTTAATTGCCGAAGAGGTAGTGAACGTAGCCAAAAAAGAAGGGGCGAGTGCTGTTGCTCATGGCTGCACCGGCAAGGGAAATGACCAGCTCAGGTTCGATTTCATTTTCCGAAGTCATGATCTAGACGTGGTGGCCCCCATCCGGGAGATGAATCTGACCCGAGAGTGGGAGATAGAGTATGCAGAGAATCATAACATCCCGGTTTCGGTCGCCAAGGATAAACCCTGGAGCATCGATGAGAACTGCTGGAGCCGGAGTATTGAGGGAGGGAAGCTTGAGGATCCGTCATTCCATCCTCCCGAAGACATTTATGTCTGGACCGTTTCTCCTGCTAAAGCGCCCGGTTCTCCTGAAACGATCCGGATAGAATTTTCCGGAGGTTTTCCTGTCTCCCTCGATGGGAAAAGGATGACCGGGTACTCCTTGATTTCCGAGCTGAACCATCGTGCCGGAAGACACGGGGTAGGGCGGAATGATCTGATAGAGGATCGGATCCTGGGGCTGAAAGCCAGGGAGTGTTATGAACATCCTGCGGCTACGGTGATCCTCACCGCCCACCGTGATCTTGAACAGCTGGTGCTTTCCCGGCAGGAGCTGGCATTCAAGAGAATGGTGGATGACAAATGGTCTGAACTTGCCTACATGGGCCTTGTGTATGAACCTCTTTATGAAGCTCTGAATGCATTCATTGACCGTACCCAGGAGCGGGTGAATGGTACCGTCGATATGGTCCTGTACAAAGGAAGTGTACGTATCCTCGGGAGGGCATCCCCTGATGCTCTGTACTCAAGTACTCTCGTCTCCTTCGATGGTACCGCGATCGATCAGTGCGATGCGATCGGTGTCTCGAACTACTATGGAATCCAGGCACGAATGCTTCAGAAGAACAAAAAGAGAAAAAAATAAGCTCCGTACGAACCGGAAGTAACAACCCTGTTCAATCATTGTGGTGGGGTGGTGTGAGAACCAGGAGGGGAAATTCCCCGTCCCGATCCCTCTCCCACACCGGATATCGGGAATAGTATTGAAGAAGTGCCGTTCCATTCTTGATGATACGGTATCAAATTACAGCACTTTCTTTCCCGCGGTTGCACCAGGCGTGCATTCAAATACGTCGGTGATCTTGACCACCCACAGGGCTTTGGCCGGGTATTTCTCGTTTTTCGCCTTGATCATCGTCCTCATCTTGTCATACTCCGGCCCGCTGGTCTTCACCTCGACTTTGCCTTTGATCTGGAAGCAACGCTTAACATCAGGGTCATAGATGTACAGGGCACAATGGGGGTTCTCCCTGACGTTTGCCGCAGATTTAACCATATAGTTATCCCCAATCCACAGAGTGTCATCCCCAAGGAGCTGCACATTGGCAATAGGGACGACATTGGGGACCCCTCCCTTTGACGACGTAGCGACCGGGAAGATCTTCAGCTTGGAGAAGACCGCCTTCATCTCTTCTGTCAGTTTAACCATGTATGAAATCCCCTCTGAACGCCATTACTGACGTTACAGGTTCCTATGCCCTGAGGAAGTATAAGTGTTATCCGTTCCAGATGGGAATCAACTCAACGACACCATGGTAAATCTCCTGTTCTTTGTTCCCAAATCAATAAACAGAAAATTATTAAGGCGCTCGCATACCACCGGGTAGTATGAGTGCGAATTTTTTGAGGCGCTTTATCAAACCAAAACTGAATATCGTCCATAGTCCCCCACCTCCCTCTATTGCTCACGGTGCCGGGCTGAATATTCCCGAATATAAAGTGAAACCCTACTTTATTGTGGCCTCGGTTGAGGTGGGTAACACCACCACCAAATGCATTCTCACTGGCACGAACCTGGAAGATGGGAGGTGCTATATCATCAATAAAACGGTGAGGATGACACGGGACATCCGGGAACCACGAGAGGGAGAGCAGGTTTTCGGGGAGACACTTGACGGCACCAAAATCACCAGGGAATCGATTACCGAGCTGGTGCGGAGTACTCTCGTTGACTGCCACCTCGAGGTGCATCTCAGCGTCACCAATGACTTAGACTTCGTCGTCAGGAGTACTGGGGTGGTTGCCGAAATGGATTCTCCAGATCAGGTAGGGGACTTCGTCATTGCTCTCGCTAATGGATGTCTTATCGCCGGTGTCCCGCCCCGCAAGATGACGCCCCCCATGTCCAAGGAGAACCTGCCCCTGAAGCTCCAGCCGTTTAGTTTTACCGATAAAGTGGTCTTTGTGGGTGCCGTTGCGGGGGTAGTTCCACCCCTGGGAA
>JAJRCM010000011.1 GCA_028678965.1 Methanomicrobiales archaeon
ACTGGCCATTGTGAAGCGGATCATCGAGCGGCACGGCGGCCGGATCTGGGTGGTGTCCGAAGTAGGGAAGGGATCGACATTCTACTTCCTCCTGCCGGCAGCAATTGAAAATTGATAGAGCCGCTGGACGAAAAATGATCATTTGTCTTGAAGCCAAGGTCTGTTGGGGTTCGAATCCCCTAGATCTACACAACTTTAATGTCTTTTATTATTGCTCTAAATACAAAAATATGTCCAAATTAAGCCTAAATTAAGCCTGGACAGCCGCTGGAGGGATTCGAACCCTCGACCTGCTGATTACGAATCAGCCGCTATACCACTAAGCCACAGCGGCACGATGGTACCTGATCAGATGGGGAGCGATACCCTATTAAGGTTGATGACAAGGACGAGGTAGCTGTCACGCCACCGCTGTACCACCGCTTTACGAGTATCCCCGCATGGTCACATTCTCGATAGGCTGGGCACCCTGAGAGGGTTCGATCTTCCCGAACTTACCTTCGTAATCGCGGAGACTGTTGCCCAGCACATCGAGAAGGCTCTTCGCATGTCGCGGGCTGATGCTCACGATCGCTTTCGCCCGTGCCTGGTTGGTGTTGGGAATCTCGTGGAGGAAGAGGAAGGTCACTTCATCCTCTTTGTACGCAATCTGGATGCGGTTGCTGTACACAGGGTCGAGATTTGGGGGGAGGTTGACGGCTATCTCACGGGTTGTCATGCAGTACTGTTGCCCTCTTTCGGGGATAAGGGTTGTTTCCGACATTTCATAGGATTTATGAGCAGATGGGACAAACTACCAGATACTCGCGAGTTTTTCGGGAACGGGTTGTTAATGGAGCCGATCAGCATATCCAGCGTGATAAAAGGTCACTTCTGCCCGGTGCGTCTGTACATCGAGCGATCAGGACCATCGCAGGAATCCTCCCGCTATACGGTCTGCAAACAGATCAGCTCTCACCTCGGAGGATCGCTTGATCTGGTAGAGATCTGGCGTGAGATCTGCACCATCCAGCCAGATATCGATCCCGCCATGCAGGACTTCCTCGCGACCTGTGTGACAAGCTGCAAAACGAGAGAGTGGCGTCGCCCGGTCCAAACCGATGTGTCGGTGATATCAGAGAAGTTCGGGATGAGGGGCGTGGTGGACAAAGTTTATGGAGAAGCTCCTTTCTTTGCCATCACCCGCTCCAGTGAAGCCCCTCAGGCGGGAATTTATACCTCTGACCGGCTCAGGGTTGCCTGTTATGCACTGTGTATTAGAGAATCCATGGGGATACCTGCGGACGCGGGGCTGGTGGAGTATATCCCCAGCGGTGTGGTCCGTCTCTGCCGTCCCGAACCACGCGACCGCCGATCAATGATCCGCGGTGTCAGGATGGCGGAGCGCGTGATCGGTGGTGAAATTCCGAAGAAACCGGTGAATGCTCCCTGCAGTTCGTGCCCCCATGAAGGGAAGTGTGTACCTGGGCCCCACCGCCTCTCAGATTTGTGGTGATGGCTGCTCCATCAGTGAGCGGGAGATGATGAACTCCCCCGGTGCTATCCTACTCGTCCCGATGACCAGCCACCGCTCGCTCCCCTGCTGCTCACACACCCCTTTCGCTTCGATGACCTCCCCCTTCAGAGCCTGGCCGGCATATGTATGGGTAAAGGAGAGGACCTTACTGATATCCTCATGATCTACCTCATAAATAGCCGGGCTATCGAATGAGAGTGAAGCATCGGTGACCGTGGCCTCGATGTGTCTCTTTCCGAGCACAGTCCCCCGGCAGGAGGGGACCCCGGTGAGGTTTTCATATGAACGGGTGAAGAGGAGATCAAAGTAGGTCCCCTCGATCTCCCCCCGGTTCCATTTCCGCACCTCGTGGAGGAGGAAGGTCTCGAACGGTACAGAGGGTTTTCGCTTCTCGTAGACCGTATGCCACATAGTCTCTGAGAGATCGCTGATCGTACCATGCGCTATGGCCATTTTCAGCTGCTGCTGAGCGCTGAACCAGTGATCGCCATAAACAACGAGATCAATGTCTGAGCGTTCATTCTCCAGCCTGCAAAGGAGAGAGCCCGTGCAACCGATAGTGCCTGATGGCAGTGAGAAGAGTGTCACAAGCTTACGTACCTTGGGATTTCGTGCACATATCGCTCCTATCTGCTCCTCTGGTTTCAGGACATATTGTATATCCTCAAGAGGAACCCGCTGGACCATGTCGGCGTAGGCAGGTTTTGTCCGGGCAATGAGATCAAACGCTTCCTCGAAGTCGAGCTTATGGTAGCGCCGACCATCACTCCGTACTCGCTCCCCCTGTTCATCAGGGATGTAACGGAGGAGGCAGCCAACCCGCTTCTCGTTATCATAGGTGGAAACGGCATAGAGCCATCCATTTCCATCCTCGATAAAATCACGGAGTCGGACCGGCCTCTTCAAAGGGTATCACCCGAGAGAAGCGAGGGCCCCCGCGACCTCATCAGCCTGTTTTCCCCGGCGCAGAATCACCCGTAGATCGGGATCCACCACCGTGCTGGGAACTCCCGAAACCAGTCCACCGTCAATGAAGAGGTCATAGGGAACGCTGACCTCATCCCTGGTGGTGGGATCTTTCTCGCCGCTGATATTGGCACTGGTAGCCGTAATCGGGCTATCAAATGCCTTGATAATGTCCAATGCTATCTGGTGGTCGGGTATCCTCACCCCAATACGCCCGGTCCCACCGGTAAGGATATCGGGAAGCACCCTCCTTGCTTTAAGAACAATCGTCACCGCTCCAGGGAGGAACTGATCAATCACCATCTCTGCAGCGGGGGTGATGACCGCAATGCAGGAGAGCATCTCCACATCAGCGACCGCAACCGAGATGGGTTTTCCCACCGGGCGACCTTTTGCCTCAAACACCTTCAGCACCGCGTGTTCAGAGAGGGCATCCGCACCCAATCCGTAGACCGTGTCGGTGGGATACACGATCAACCCATCGCGCTGCAGCACCTGGACAGCGCGATCGATGATATCCATCAGAATTCCCTGCCACGCACCCGGTTGATGTCGAACACCGCCTTACTGCTGATATGCATCACCGCGAAAACTCCGGCCTGGATGGGATCCGTCACCACCAGGTCTGCATGCGAGGGGACACTTCCGGCCATATTGAGAGCGATGACCGGAATACCGGCCTCACGTACCCGATCCACCGCCCGGGACACTTCCCCTCCCATCAGGGAACCGGCCAGCACGAGAATCGCTGCCCGTGGTAGCCGGGCAACCGCATCCACTGCTCTGGCGAGATCGTCCTCTCCGACAAGGGGAATGGTATCTACCGAGATGCGTTCCCCCCTGATATTATGCCGGTCCGCCTCGTTCACTGCTCCCATAGCAACCTGCGCCACCTGGGCACCACCCCCGATAATGATCACCCTGGAGCCATAAATACGATTGAACGGTTCCTGTTGCACCGCATCATGGGTACACGAAAGCCTGCGAAGATCCGCAATCAAATCCTCCTGTTTCCCATCGGTCTCCAGCTCGAGATACAGCGAGGCCTTTCCCTTGTGAGGCCCTGTCTCTATCACTGCTTGCTGGATCATGCTGATGTTGACCTGATGGTCGGCAATCACCGTGGCGATGTCCCGAAGGACACCGGGGACATCATCGATAATGAGACGAACCGCAAAGATATCCTGTTCACCCATATGACCTCATAACGCGCTTTATCGTGCAACTACCGCCGGCCTGTTGAGCTGTTCTGTAGAATCCATCAAATTCCGGCATTTCCTGAATTCTGTGTAGTTGTACATCCAATAAAAGATAAAAACATCGTGTCTGTGAATATCACCAATGAACTGAACCCAAATTCCCTGTCCCGGCAATTTTAAAAAACAAATGCGATAGCCGGGATTCGAACCCGGGCTAGAGGCTTGGGAAGCCCCTGTCCTGCCACTAGACTACTATCGCGCCACGTGCAGTATGTACTTCCCATGGGAAGGGTAATCAGTGTTACGGATGACGGTGGATACCTCGGGACCTTCCGGGAGGGAATACGCTTATGACCCCTGAAGGGAAATATGGTATCGCACTTTCAGTTGAGTGCTGGCACTTGTAAGTCCGACGTGCTCCTCTGGGGCACTGCCAGAAGGCTCTGGGATTACAAAGAGTCAGACAGTGACTCTTTTCCTTTACGGCTTACCTGTCCATTGAAGGAGGTAGTTAATGGCGAGAATGCACGCTCGACGGAAGGGAACGTCTCGTTCAGTGCGTCCCTTCCGGAAGGAGGTCCCCCCGTGGTCCACCTCTGATACGAAGGAGATTGAGAAGAACATCCTTGATCTGAAAAAGCAGGGGAGATCGATCAGTGAGATTGGACTCATCCTGCGGGACAAGCACGGAGTCCCTGATGTGAAGCTGGCGACCGGCAAGCGTATCGGGAGAATCCTCCGTGAGGCTGGACTGGAATCAAAGATACCCGAGGATCTCAGGAATCTTATCACCAAAGCACTGGGGATGAGGAAACACCTCGGTGAGAACAAGAATGACCTGCACAACCGGCGGCAGCTCCAGTTGACCGAGTCCAAGGTTCGCCGGTTGGTGAAGTACTACGTGACCTCCGGGAAGCTTCCTGTAGGTTGGGAGTATAAACCCGAGACCGCAGAGATCATGCTATCACGGTGAGTATGCCCTTCGATACCACAGCCCGGTCAGTTGCGGAGTATCTCAAGGGAATGGACTTTGCCGAGATCTATGCCCATAACGATGCAGATGGGATTGCAGCGGCCTCCATTCTGTGTCAGGCACTTTTCAGGGCCGGGTGCCGTTTCAGGGTGCGTATTGTTGCTGATCTCACGACCGAAGACCTGCGATCCTGCCCCCATCCGGTTCTCTGTGACCTGGGAGCTTCCCTCGCTGATCTCCCCGATGATGTGGTGGTGATTGATCATCATGTTCCGAGATTCAGTGGTGATCACCATGTCAATCCACGGCTCTTTGGCGTCAGCGGTGAACGGGAGCTTTCGGCAGCGGGTGCCGCATATCTTGTAGCTCAAGCGATGGGTGAGAACCGGGATCTCGCTGGAATCGCACTCCTGGGCATCATCGGTGACCGTCAGGAATTCTCAGGTAAGAATCGTGAGATCCTGAATGATGGCATCGCCACAGGCATCATCTCTCCCTGGAAAGGACTCCTCCTTCCTGGGCAGGATCATGTGGAGCGTTTCGCGTGTGCAGCGAATCCCTACCTTGATGGTGTGAGTGGGAATGAAGCCCTTTGCAGGTCCCTCGTCGAAGAATGCACTATTGATGGTGAGATCGATAACGAGACGCTGCTCTCCCGCATCATCCTGGAAGTGGGGACGCGGGCAACCACCCGGGCGATTGAGGGTATGTATGGCAATGGCTTCCTGCTCGAGCGTGAATCGGTGAGGGAGGCACACACCCTCGCTGCTATGGTTGAAGCCTGCGGGAAGGCAGGATGGGGTGGGCTCGCCGTATCCCTCTGCCTCCGCCAGGGAGAGATCCGCGAAGAGGCGTGGAGTATCACCCGCGAGTTCAGGATGTCGGTCATCCACGCGGTCCAGACTGCCCAGAAGATGGAGGAGCACCTGGCCTGGTACCGGGTCCAGGATGCTCGGGTGGTGGGAACGGTTGCAGATATCATTGCGCGGGATCTTATGGGTGATCAGCCAGTGGCGGTCATCGGGGAAGAGAACGGCAGGTATCGTATCTCACTGCGATGTCCCGAGGGTGTCGTTGTCAACCTTGAAGCGGTGGCTGCTGAACTCGCTTCCCGTTGCGGGGGAATCGGTGGAGGACATGAGACTAGGGCAGGAGCGACTATAGAAGCCCAGAATATCGATTGTTTTATGAAGGAACTGAGGAAGGCGATAGCATCATGACCACTATCCACGGTATCATCACCACCGTACACCGCAATCCGCGCAGCGTGGCAGGGGCTCTGCGGCCCGATAACTTGAGCACCATGACCACCAGGGTGGAGGGTAATCAGGTAGTAACCGTGATTGAAGGACTTCAGCTCCGTTCAGTGATTGCTTCGGTAGATGATTACCTGATGAACCTGGCGGTGGCGGAGGAGGTATGCACGTGCGTTTCCGCTTAGGAGCAACCATCCAGTGCAGCGGACCGCTGCACAATGAAGCAGCTGCTGCCATTGAACGAACTATTGACGGAGCGAATACCGTCCTCTTCCACAAGGGAGTTCCGCGAGATGTGGAACCTTCGGAGATAGGAAAGATTCAATCGTGGGAGATTCAGGAGAATGTACTCTGCCTGGAGATTGAGAGCGGCGCCTATACCCGGGCCCATGATGCCCTATTCAGGTTCCGAAAACAGATAGCCACGGCACTGGGAAAATTGCGGATCGGGGTTCGGGGGATCGAGATTACCCATTTTGAGATCCTCGTCCCCGGTGATGTGCCGGAAGACCTCATCCCCCGGCTCCCCTTCATCCGCGAGGTGAAGAGGCGGGAGGGTACGGTCGAACTTTCGCTCAACGTGTCGGCAGCTGATCTAGAGAACCGGATACCGGACCGGATCGTACGGTTGATCGAAGAGAAGGTGCAAGCCCGGACCTACGGCGGTAAAGCAGAGCACTGGGAGCTCATCTACCAAAGCCCGTCACGCTCCCGTACCTTTGAAAAGGATCCTACCGAGGTGATGCTTGAGAAGGGGTGGGTAAAGCACGGGGCTTCCCGCGGTCAGTGGATCTATGGTCCCCAAGTGGTGCAGCTTTTCAGGGCATTCGAGAAGATTGTCGAACAGGAGATTATCAGACCCCTGGGGTTCAGCGAGATGATATTTCCCAAGCTCGTCCCCTGGGAAGTCTGCATGCGATCCGGCCATGCCAAAGGGGTGTACCCGGAGATCTACTATGTCTCCACACCAAAGACCCGCGACCCTGCCTACTGGGAGGATATTGCGGACTATTTCAAGGTGACCGGACACGTGTGGGTGGAGAAGATCCGGGAGCGTATCGATGGTCCCATTGGATTGATGAGTTACGCCCAGTGCCCCCCCTTCTGGCCATTTGTACAGGGTGAAACACTGGCCAATGACTCCCTGCCACTCCGGGTATTCGACCGGAGCGGGACGTCACATCGTTATGAGAGCGGTGGCATTCACGGGATCGAGCGGGTGGATGAATTCCACCGGATTGAGATTGTCTGGCTGGGCACGGTGGACCAAACGGTGGCGATTGCGAGTGATCTCCATACCGCCTACCGGCACGTATTCGAGGATCTGCTGGAACTGGAGTGGCGGGCGGCAAAAGTGACGCCATGGTTCATGGCCCAGGAAGGAATGATCGGTTCCTGCGGATGCGAAGCCGTAGGAACGACTGATTATGAGGCATACCTGCCCTACAGTAACAGCTGGCTTGAATTCCAGAATGTGAGTGTCAACGGGGACAAGTACCCCACAGGATTTAACGTCAAGATCCAGAGCGGTGAGGAGTGCTGGTCTGGCTGCTCCGGTATCGGGCTTGAGCGGTGGACCGCGGCATTTCTTGCCCAGAAGGGATTCGATCCGGCCGAGTGGCCGGAAGAGGTTGCGAAGCGAACAGGAGAACTTCGATCGATATTCAAATTTCTCTAATGAGGTGAATGAATGGTAAAGAAAAAACAGATTGGACGGAAAGTTGAAGGGTGGAAGGCGAAGAGCTGGTACAAGGTGTATGTCCCCGAGATGTTCGGCAAGACATACCTGGGTGATACCATCGCCAATGAGCCCGGGAAAGTGATGGGACGGGTTATGGAGACCACCCTGGGTGAAGTAACCCAGGATTATGCCAAACAGCAGATCAAGCTGCGTCTGAAGATCGCAAATGTTGCCGGGGATGCAGCCTACACGGAGTTTGCCGGTCACGACGTAACCCGAGACTTCATGAGATCCCTTGTGAAGCGCAAAACCTCCCGTATCGACAGCATTCTCCCGGTGACAACCAAGGATGGAAAGCTGTTCCGGCTGACTATCACCTGCTTGACCCTTTCGCGGGCAAACCTCAGTCAGGTGCATGCTATCCGTGAGACAATTAATACTGCTATCCGTGCCTATGCAGCCAATGCTGAGGCCAATACCTTCGTGAAGGAGATGGTGAGCGGGGAGATAGCGAAGGAGATCCTCAAACAGATTAAAACGATCTACCCTATCCGAAGGGTGGAGATTATCAAGTCCAAGGTGGAGGCTATCGCCTCTGAGGTTATAGTGCAGGACTGACCTGCCCTTTTCCATACTACCCCCCTTCAGGAGACGCATGCAGGACCGGCAAGGATAATTACACCCGGGTCCCACTCTTCTTCTATGACTGCCCGTGCGATACTCATGCTTGTGCTC